>JAISDH010000138.1 GCA_031264975.1 Bacteroidales bacterium | reverse complement strand
TATAGCAGTAATCGAAATAACTGTAGCGATTATCAAAATAACTATAGCAGTCATTAAAATAGCTTTATCGGTCGCTGAAATAACTGTAGCGGTCGTCAAAATATCTATAGCAGTCGTTGAAATAACTATAGCAGATATTAAAATAACTGTATCGGATATTGAAATAACTATATCTGTCTCTAAAATATCTTTATCTGTCATCAAAATATCTTTATCTGTCGCCAAAATATCTATTATTTGTACTGTCATATTTGCAGTTGACTCTGCCATATTTACAGTTGACTCTGCCATATTTGCAGTTTTCGCCAAAATATCTATAGTGTGCAACAAAATATCTATAGTTCACACTGTCATATTTGCAGCTGACTCTGCCATATCTATAGCAGTCGCCAAAATATCTATAGCAGTCGATAAAATATCTATAGCAGTCGCTACCATATCTATAGCAGTCGCTAAAATATCTATAGCAGTCGATACCATATCTATAGCAGTCGATACCATATCTATAACAGTCGATACCATATCTATAGCAGTCGATAAAATATCTATAGTAGTCGATAAAATATCTATAGCAGTCACTACCATATCTATAGCAGTCAATAAAATATCTGTATCAGGGATTAAAATATCTATAGCAGTCGCCAAAATAGTTAACTACTTCGTCGCTATATCTATTGTTTTCGTTTCCGAATTTTCAAACTTTCAAATCACGGGTATTCTTTCATTGTATTTTTTTGTATACAAAGCAAATAAAAGTCATAGATTCTCCGAAAAATCTATCGCTTGCCGCTTGTTACTTGCTTCCTTTCGCCCATTCAGCCTTTCGCCCATTCGCCCTTCATGGCTTGTCTGCTTGTTGCATGTTGCTTGTTGCTTGCTGCCTTATTCTTTCGCCCTTTCGTCCTTCACCCCACGGTTGTTATTTTCTCAGTCTGGCGACAGAGATTCCCAACTGTTCGCGGTATTTAGCCACGGTACGGCGAGCAATATGATAGCCTCTTTCATTCAAAACACGACACAGCATCAAATCTGTATAGGGATTATTTTTATCTTCTACGTGTATCACGTCGGATATTATCTTTTTGATTTCATGCGAAGAAACTTCCACCCCATCATCTTTGGTGATAGATTCCGAAAAGAAAAATTTCAGAGGATATACTCCATAAGGCGTAAGTACATGTTTCAAACGGACAACGCGCGACACGGTAGAAATGTCCATTCCTATTTCAGCCGCAATATCTTTGGAGACCATCGGTTTTAGTGTCATTTCATCTCCGGTTAGAAAAAACTCCTGCTGAAAATTCATAATGGCAGCCATTGTTTTATACAAAGTTTGGTCTCGTTGAGATAGCGCTTCAATAAACCATCTGGCAGCGTTTACCTTTTGTTTTACAAAACTCATGGCTTCTTTTCGTTCATCGTCCCGGATTGTCTTTTTGTTTTGCAATTCTTTATACAAACCCTGATAGAGTCTTCCCACGCGCAACTCCGGCATATTTGCGTTTTGGAGAGCGAGTTCCAGCTGTTGCGTTTTGTCATTGACCGATATAATAAAGTCCGGAAGAACAAAATTATTATCATCCAGAGAAGAAAAACCAAGTCCCGGTTTTGGGTTTAACTTCAATAGAATACCAATTGCGTTATCAAACAACTCGTCGGTACACGACAGGGATTTCTTTATTTTGTCAAAATGTTTCTTAGTAAACTCAACAAAGTATTTGTCAATGATTTGTATCGCCAAATTCATTGCCTGATTTTCTTCTTTTTCCTGTCCTTCCATTTTTATTCTTTCCAATTGTATTAATAAACATTCTCTTAAATCTCTTGCGCCGATACCGGGCGGGTCAAACTTCTGAATTACTTGCGACACCAACTTGTTTAAATGTTCAACTGTTGTTTCAATATTCATATTGAACAGTAAATCATTGACCATATTTGATTCCAAACGGGACAAATATCCGCTTTCATCTATGTTTCCAACCAGAAAACTTGCTATTTTTACATCCTCTTCCGACAAATCAAACATCCCCAACTGAGTTAATAAACTCTCCTGAAAACTTTCATTTGAAACGTACATTTCATCTTTATTTAAATATTCTTCATCTTTATTTGCATTGTGTGTTGAAGGGGTATAATCTGTCTCTCCATCATCGTCCGAGAAATAATCATCCATAACAGCGTCGTTTTCCTTATTCAATTCTTCCTGAAAACTATCTTCATCGGAGCCATTTTCTGATTCCGGTAAATAGTCGTTATCTTCATTATTATCAAGTTGAGTACTTTCATTACCCATATCTTCTTCCACCAACTCAAGAGCAGGATTTTCTTCCAATTCCTGATCTATTCGTTGTTCCAGAGAAGCGAGGGGTATCTGCAACAAGCGCATCAACAAAATTTGTCGAGGCGACAATCTTTGTTGTATTTGCAATTCTTGTTTTTGAGAAATCATAATTATATTATTCTGGTTATAAATTATCTATTGACTATCTATCATATTTTTAACGTCCAATCCGTATGTTTCTTGCATGCTTATCCCCAAAACGGCTAACTTGTCCAAAACAGGATTATATATTTCAGGCACAACAGGTCGATAAACCCCCGCAAGAGGACTACCTTCCGCCAATAATTCAACGCCCAAAGCCGCCGGTAAAGCAACCGTGCGAGCAATGGATGTATCGCCTCCCAAAATACCAAAATCCAATAAACGTGAAACTATCATTTCCCGCCGTCCGTCTTTGTATTTCGCAATAAAATTATGCTGCATCGCACACATATCTCGCTCGTTGGAGTTCATCATCATGGAATCAATCATCAAGTCGGATGTTATTTCGTATGCAGAATCGATGGTTCTGTTCATGGGCTTATCGTCAAAGAAACCCAGAAAGTCCAACGACTGAACAGGCGTGGAATTAATGTTTACATTCAAATAATCCGCCGTTTTTTGTTTCAGATTATCGGTAGAATTTGCCCGAATCTTTTTCGCCAAAAATTGCGCATACGTCAATCCTGTCATATCTTCCTGATTGGGTAACGTTAGTTTCAAGTATTTTAATGCGTCCAGACTTTCACACCATCCGCGATACCGGAAAGTGCCTCTGAAAATGGTTTTTGCTTCAGGAATCTTATAAATATCAATATATTCCAGCGAATTTCTATTGGGATAAACGTCCAATGTTTCCAAGTCGGGGAAATCAACTGTAAAGACGTCTTTAAATAAATCTTCGGTAGGTATTTCCATAATGCTGCCTTTTCTTTTATAAGTAGCGCTGTTATTCCCCGCCAAAACGACGCCCTTGGGACTCCATGAAAATTTATACCGAAATGGGTTATCATGAGAACTTTCCGGAGCCGGCAAAGCGCCGCAAAGCGAATAAAACTCCTCAACTTCCCCTTCCTTTCCATGAATATAATCGATAATCCGCATGGCTGACATGTGATCAATACCGGGGTCAAGTCCCATTTCATTTAGTAAAGCAATCCCTAATTTACGCGCCTCATTATCCAGCGCCTGCATTTCAGGTTTTACGTAGGATGTAGTAACCATGTGTTTACGATGCCTTATACATTGATGAGCTACGTCAATATGGAAAATATAAGGCAACAAACTGACGATAATATCATTTTCAGAGACCAATTGAGATAACTGTTCTTGATTATGTACGTCAAATTCCTCCGTTTTTCCATTGGGATATAGTTGGACAAAGTCCGCATTTGCTAAATCATTGCTGGCAACCGTAACCTCAAAACCTTTCTTTAATAGATACATAATAATGGGACGTGAAACCATCCCTGAGCCGAAGATGCATATCTTTTTCATTCTGTTCAATGTTTTCATTTTGTCTTCATTCATTATTTTTCAAGTAGAATAAGCCTCAATATTTTTATTTGTAGCAAAGGTACTACTTTTCATCGAACAAACAAGTATTTCATTTGTTTTTTTGTTAAATCTTTTTGTAAAATATGTAAAGGAAACTGTGTAGCGTTTGATAAAAAAACCAGAGGATTCCTCTGAATATCATTGGTCATTATACTTTAATACCTCGTCGTTTATAAATTCTAACTTGACTTGAGCAAGTCTAAACATTTCTTCCGATTCTTTTCCTGCGTGATATTTTTTTTCACAGACCACTCTTTTAATTCCGCAATTGATGATGAGCATTGCACAGGTTCTGCAGGGCGTCATACGGCAGTAGAGCGTAGTTCCTTCCAATGCAACTCCCAATTTAGCTGCCTGACAAATGGCATTTTGTTCCGCGTGGACGGTACGAACGCAATGATTGGTAACGGTTCCGTCTTCGTGAATCATTTGTTTCATTTGGTGTCCCACGTCATCGCAATGCGGCATTCCGTTAGGGGAGCCGACGTAACCTGTAACCAACAGTTGTTTACCCCGTGCGATAACGCAACCGCTTCTTCCCCTGTCGCAAGTGGCGCGTTTGGCTACCGTATTGGCTATTTCCATAAAGTACTCATCCCACGAAGGACGAACATGTTTTTTTTCTTCCATAAATCAAATTTTTCCTGTAAGAATTTTTTCCAATTGGTTATACAATTCAGTGATAGTTCCATTGTTATAGAGTAAATAGTCTGCGAGGGCAATACATTGAGCAAGGTTTTGTTTATTTGAATCGGAGGAATTCATTTCCCGTTGTTCGTTATCCAAAAACTCTTCAAAAGTAACATGGTCTGTTTCCGACTGACGGAGAATAATACGTTTGTAACGAATCTCGGGATTTGCGTCCACAGCCAAAAGACAGAAATCTCCTTTCTCCCGTAATGATTCCACTTCTCCGACTGCGCGAATGCTTTCAATAACTGCATTTTTCCCCGTCTTTTTTGCCTGCAAAAACAGAGAATCTATAATATAGGAAGGAGAATGATTTTTCCGCAGCTCATTTGCCAGCTCTGTCATACTGTTTCTGTTGACGGGCAGTCTACGTCTGTTCAGTTCTTCTATTAAGAAGCTGCGTACAGAATAATGAGTAAACCCTTTTTGAGATATTAAATAGTCTACCAACGTTCCCTTCCCCGAACCAATTGTCCCTGTAATTCCTATGATGAACACTTTTTTAATGATTAGTGATTAATGTTTAGTGATTAGCGATTAATGTTTAATATTTTTGACTGTCGCTTATTCCTTATTCTCCATTCGTCCATTTGCCTTTTCTCTCTTTCACCCATTCTCCCTTTTTCTTCCTGTTCTTCGCGGCTTACCTGCCTGTTGCCTTCACCCGGCTGCCTGTTTCCCTTCTCCCTCTCTCCCATTCTCCTTTTTTCTTCCTGTTCCTCGCGGCTTACCTGCCTGTTGCCTTCACCCGGCTGCCTGTTTCCCTTCTCCCTCTCTCCCATTCTCCTTTTTTCTTCCTGTTCTTCGCAACTTACCTGCCTGTTGCTTGCAGCCTGCTGCCATCTTCCTTTCGCCCCTTCACCCCTTCATCCTTTCGCCCCTCTTGGCTTGCCTGCCTGTTGCTTGTTGCCTGCTGCTTGTTGCCCTTCACCCTTTACACCTTTTCCTCAAGCCAATGAAAGATATTATCAAAAACGATTTCTGCTCGTGCTTCAAACGCTTCTTCTGTTGCATATCCTATATGGGGAACGAGTATACAGTTTGGAGCTTGTAGTAAAGGATGATTTTCCGGAAGCGGAGGTTCTTTTTCAAAGACGTCAATCCCTGCACCTGCAAGCGTTCCATTAACAAGCGATTCGGAAAGAGCATTCATATCTACAATATTTCCTCTTGCCGTATTAATCAAAATCGCATCCCTTTTCAACAGAGATAACTTTTGCCGATTGATTAAATGAAAGGTATCTTCCGTCAGCGGAAGATGAAGAGAAACAATATCGGATAAAGCAAGTAAACGGTCAAGACTAAAATAGGGAATATGATTTGAGGTTATCTTTTTATTTTCACTTTTAGACCAAGCCACAATATTACATCCCAATTGTTTTAGACTAAGAGCAACCTGCGTTCCTATTGCCCCCGTGCCGACAATTCCTACTGTTTTTCCTGACAGTTGTCTTCCCAGGAAATGGTTACGCGTTCCCTGTTTTCTAATTTGCGCATCCAGAAATGTAATGCGGCGATATACGTCTAATATCAACCCTATTGTCAGTTCGCATACGGCAACTGTAGCATAACCCGAAGCATTGGAGACATGAATATGATGTTGGCGGCAATAGCTTAAATCAATATGGTCTAAACCGGTAAAAGCAACCGATATCATCTTCAAACATGAACATTGAGATAAGACTTCCGCCCGTAATACGATATTGGAAATAATAACAATATCTGCGTCCTTCATTCTTTCAACAAGCGAATCATTACCTTCCTGTCTATCGGAATAGCAAATAAGGTCATGCCCCAAAAGCGCAAGTCGGGATTGCATTTCACGCAGTCGGTCAGGGTGTACTCCGATGGGTTCTACTGCTACTATTTTCATGCTTCAAAGTTCTATTAATAAAAAGAAGTATCATCAAGCCCCAGAAAATGTTCAAAATCGAAAAGCGCATTAATCGACCGATTGGCAATGACGCTTTCTATTACCGTAGCAAAAAGGCGGTCTATCGACAATACGGTAAACTTATCGCTCTTCTGACGCAAAGGAATGGAATCGGTAATGATAATCTCTTCCAGAGCGGAATTTTCAATTCTTTCGTATGCTTTTCCTGAAAGTACGGGATGTACGCACATTGCCCTTACGCTTTTTGCGCCGGATTCTTTAATAATGGAGGCGGCTTTACAGATAGTACCTGCGGTATCAATAATATCGTCAAGCAAGACAACATTTTTATCGCGAACGTCTCCTATGATTTGTAAATTCTCAATGACATTTGGTTGCGGACGCTGTTTAAATCCAATGGCTAAATCGGCGTCCAGATATTTTGCATAAGTAGCGGCGCGTCTTGTCCCTCCAGTATCGGGAGAAGCCATACACAAATTTTCAATATTTTGTTTTTTCAGATAGGGTAAAAATAATCGGGATGCATAAAGATGGTCAACCGGAACATCAAAGAAACCTTGAATCTGGTCTGCATGAAGGTCCATGGTAACAATCCGGTCTGCTCCTGCTGCGGTAAGCAGATTGGCTACTAATTTGGCTCCTATTGGCACGCGCGGCTTATCTTTCCTGTCCTGACGGGCATAACCAAAGTATGGAATAACAGCAATTATCTTATGAGCCGACGCACGACGCGCCGCATCTATCATATACAGCAATTCCATTAAATTATCTGCCGGCGGAAAGGTCGACTGTACAATAAAAACGTCGCACCCTCGTAATGTTTCCGAAAATGAAGGTAAAAATTCTCCATCACTAAAAACAATAACCTCTACTTCTACCAATTTCTTTTCACAAATTTTTGCTATTTTTGCAGCTATTTCATAAGACGCTCTACCTGCTGCTATTTTAATTGTTCTCATCTCTTTTAATAGTAATTTTATCGGGCTACAAAGGTAGAAAAAAATACCGTCATAAAGACTTCTTTTCAAAGAAAATTTTAAACTGCTCTGAAAAAA
>JAISDH010000056.1 GCA_031264975.1 Bacteroidales bacterium | reverse complement strand
CGCTGTCTTCCTTTGGTAAAGCCTGACTTTACTTTCTTTTCACTTAAACATTTTGGACAATTCATATTATCGGTTTTTGTTTTGCAAAGATACATTTATATTTTTAAGTAGCAATGCCGAATATTCATTGTGCGTATAATTTGGAAAAATTTGCATATGTCATTTTTTCACACTGTCTGTGTAAATTTTCGTAAGTATGTAAGTAATGCTTACACACTGTCTGTAGTATATTTTCATACGGGAGAAAATTTATGCGCATACGGGAGAAAATTTATGTGCATACGGGAGAAAATTTGCATACCTACAGGACATTTATTTTCGGACGCCAGCAAAACCCTGTGGAGAATAGAAAAAAATGAGTACTTTTGTAAACTCAAAAACAAAATAAAAAGGAAAATCAATTTCTGTATGGAATATCTCATGATAAAAGAAGCTCTCTTCTATTTTTTTTATCAATATAATAGGAATTTCCTCTGTTCTTCAAATATCAACCCTTATTGAAAGAAATATCAAAGGCTTTTTCTATTGTTTTTTTTCGCTTGGAAATGCTGTTGTCTATAAAAATCAAGATACCGTCATCGTTATGCATCGCTCCATGTTCTGTTTTCAGCCAACCAAAATCTCCGATAACTTGCAGCAAGGAAAAATAGGTACCCAATGTATCTATTGCAAACATTCCATCAAGCCCAATACCTATGTTGGTATATTGTTCGCTTTTAATCATAATTTTAGCGCCATGTTTTAACCGATATTTGATGCTGTCCAATACATATAAATGGTGTTGTTCAAGGGAATCCTGATAATGCTTCACCTGCTCAAAGTTATAAATATCTTTGCAACGTATCGAAACAGTATCCGGTATAGTTTTAATATTCCTTGACTGCATCATTGTTGAAACAATATTCAGATTTTGAAACACAGTTGTTCTATAAGATTCAAAATCACGGATAAAATGAGCATAAACAGCGCCCGTAACATAGCCGAAAGTGCGATAAAAAGATTTTTTATCTATCTGCTCTTCAATAACATCAAATAATTTTTTCTTTAGACTATCTTTGTTGGAATAAAAAAGCGTATAAGCGACAAAATCGGGAAATCCTTCATCAAATTCAAACTTATTTTCATCTTCTATTTGTTTGGGAAATAATAAGTTTCTTTGTTTTCTAAACGTCAATGCGTCCAGAATAGCTTGTTCTTGTTCTTCTTCTTTCCCTGTAGATAAGAGCGCATTTTGTAAAGCGCGCATTTCCAAAATAAAATAAGTCCTTGCCAATACATTATCAATATGCTCATTATTATAGCTTAAATGTATATTATTTTTATTCACCCAATAATGACACATCTCATGCAAACAAACCTCAATCATCCTATCGTCTAATCGAATCGTGTCTGCTATAGAAACACAAGAATACAGCGTTGAATCTATAGAAATAGCAGTATTTGCTATCAAATACTTTTCCGGTAACGTTCCGTAGTAGATTCCTTTTAGAGGCGCATTGTCGGAAAAGGCAAGCGACGTATTGGACAAGACAACCCTGCTTTCCCTATCCACCAACATAAGGGGACAATAATAATAAAAGCCCAACAACTTTCCATTATCTATATCGCAAACTTCTTTAACTCTATTAAAAACCTCCAAGCCATGACTAAAATATACGCTATCCTTTTTCAATTCCTGCGTATAA
Source organism: Bacteroidales bacterium (assembly GCA_031264975.1). GTDB lineage: Bacteria > Bacteroidota > Bacteroidia > Bacteroidales > WCHB1-69 > JAIROC01. The sequence continues at coordinate 5,449 of JAISDH010000056.1, read as the reverse complement.
GCCATATAGGAAAAAGCAATAAGAAAGAAAAAAGCAAATGTTCTAAAATTCAACATATAGCGGACTTTCAAAGTATAAAATGTCTTCCGCCTTTTCGCCTCTACGCCACTTGCGGAAGACATTTATATGTGTATGAATAAAAAACAGTCTTATTTTATATCAATCAACTCTACTTCAAATACCAGCGGCGAATAAGCAGGGATATTCCCCATACTTCTTTCTCCGTAAGCCAAATGAGAAGGGATAATAAGCGTTGCTTTTCCATTTTTCTTCATCATGGCAACCCCTTCTTCCCAGCCCTGAATAACTTGACCGGCTCCCAATTGGAAACTAAACGGTTCTCTCCCAATAGAAGAATCAAAAAGCGTCCCGTCCAAAAGCGTCCCCGTATAATTAACCGTGCAAAATTGTCCCGGCTTAGGACTATTTCCTGTCCCTGCCTTTGTTTCACTATAAAACAACCCGCTTGTAGAAGAAGAAGCGCTAATATTGTTTTGCTGCATATAGCTGAGCATGTCTTTCAATTCATTTTCTTGCCGGATATTGTTAATAATTGTTTGATATTGTTCAAACGATAAAATACTGTCTACCTTAATAGTAAACCACAGCATGGTTTTATCATCTTTTACAAAAGAAGGAATTTGACTATAATTGTATTTATCATAGTACTGCTTTGCATTAATGATAAACGTCGCTGAATCTCCCTCATGCATCAAAGCCAAAGCATCAAAAATATCTCCTTTGAACTTGGGTTTCTGCATTACAATTGTAATGTGTTTAGGTTCTTGTACAAAGGAATCATTTTCAGTCTGAATCGTCATGAAAATGGATATTATTTCATCATAGTCTGGAACGTGTTTTGTAGTATTTTCCAGATAAAATTTATAATACAATCCGCTTTCGGCTTTCTCAAATCCTTTGTATCCCTTATCACATGAGATGAAAAACAAGCATCCCACGAGCGCCAACAAGAACTTATCAGTTTTCATTCAATTAGAACTTTTAAATTATTTTACTTCTACAACTTCAACCTCAAACAACAGAGGAGTATAGGGAGGAATGGGCGCCGAAGGGTGACTGATTCCGTATGCAATTTCAGAAGGTAATAAAAACATTGCCTTCCCTCCTTGTTTCATAAGAAGAACTCCTTCAATAAATCCCGGAATCATGGGGTCGGTTCCTACGGTGAAAGCAATAGGTTCACCTCTTTCAACCGAAGAATCAAATACTTGTCCGTCCAGAAATTTACCTGTATAATGTACGCTTATCGTTTTTCCATTTTCCACTTTAGCGCCTTTTCCCGCCTCTGTTTCCATGTAAAACAACCCTGATTCTGTTGGTTTTACCGTAATATTATTTTGGTCGATATAATTTTGAATTGCTTCTTCTTCTTCATTTTTAAAATCATCCATTGTTTTTATCTCATTCATTTTAATTGTAAAAAACAAAAGGTCATTTGCGGTTATGAAAGGAGGAATTTGCCCGCCCATTGCATAAAAAAATGAATCAGCCTTGATAATAAAGTCGGCTTCTTCTCCTTCTTTTAACATGCCATAAGCTTCATAAATATCTCCAACAAATATTGATTCTCCTAACATATCTGTTATTTCACGAGCCTCAAATTTTGGGATAGAATCATTATCGGAATAATAAGAAACTGTCATGTACAAAAAGTCTCCAATTTGAGCCTGTTGTCCTTCCATATTTCGTTCCTTGAACTTGTAATACAGACCTGTCTCTGTTTTCTCATAATCCTTAAACCTACTATCTCCACATGCTGCAAAAGCAATTGCAATTGTGCATAAAACTGTTACTATTAATGATATTCGTTTCATATATTATTTAATTTACGTTTACTAATTCTATTTTACAAATGAGGGGAGAAACCGCAGGAATTTCAGTTCCGTCGCCGAATATTCCATACGCCAAATAGGAAGGAATAATCGCTTTGGCTTTTTCCCCGACATGCATTAATTTTAATAATTCATGTAATCCAATCGGTTCTTCCGATTGATTGATAACAAATTCTTTAAGTCCGTTAACGGATGAATTATAAATTTCTTTTCCATTAGCCAATACGATTGTTCCTTTAATTTTTACAATATCTTTTGGTTGTGGTTGTTTTCCGTTTGTCGGACTTATAATTTGGTAATGTAGTCCTGATTCAGTACGAGTCAAATTCCAATTATATCGTTTAAGAATAAGCTCTATATCAGCATTCTCTCGTCTTATAATTTCTTGGTTAACCTCTATTTTTTCTTTTTCATTAATTTGAGGGGGTATCGGTTTTTGTTCCTGTTCAGTAGTTTGACAAGCAGAATAAAACAATATCATTGAAATATATACTATTGATAATCTCATACTTTTCATTCCCATGGTTGTGTCAATAGAGGTTTGTAGTTTTCCAGCAAGGATTTAAATTCTTCTATCGTATCCTCCATTGTTTTGTAAGAATTTCCACCTGAAGCATTTTTATGTCCGCCTCCATTAAAATGATTTCGAGCAAAATCATTTACATTAAAATCCCCCTTTGACCGAAACGACATCCGAACACGGTCATCTCTTTCCGAAAACAAAGCAGTAAAACGCACTGTCTCTATGGATAATCCATAATTTACAATTCCTTCAATATCTCCCTGCCTGTAATCATATTTTATCAAATCTTCTTTGGTCAAATAGATAAATGAAGTTGCAAATTGCTCTAAAACAACAAGTCTTTCCATAAGAGAAAAACCCAATAATCGCATTCTATTTTCAGAATAAGTATCATACACTTTCCGATGAATAGCCTCTCCGTCTATTCCATATTTAAACAAATTTCCTAACACATGATAGGTTGATTCATTATTGCAAGAATAGCTCAAAGAACCTGTATCGGTAATAATTCCAACATACAAACACTCTGCAATTTGCTTATTCATATATTTTTCCCCACCCATCATATCAACGATAAAATTATATATCAACTCACTCGTAGAGGAAGTTTTTTCCGTAGAAGAATACATTATGTCAAAAGAAGAATCAGGGTCAATATGATGGTCTATTAAAATTTTAATAGCTGTAGATTCTTCCAAACTCTTTTGCAATCCCCCTATCCGATTAAATGTATTAAAATCCAAACAGAAAATAATATCCGCAACCTGTACTTTTTCAATACATAATTCTTGATTTTCCGTTGCTTGAAGAATAGTTTCCGAATGAGGCATCCAGCCTAAAAAATCCGGATAAGAATTAGGTGTTAAAATATGAACAGAATGATTAATTTGTTGCAAATATAGTTTTAAAGCCAAAGACGCGCCTATCGCATCACCATCAGGATTGTAATGAGCAACAAGCACAATTTGTTTAGGGCTTGATAATAATCTTTTAATCAACAAAATATCTTCTTTATTCAAAACGCTTTATCTCCTTTTATTTAAGGTGCAAATATACAATATTTCTACAACTTTTTAGATGGCAACAATTTTTTCCAAAAACTTATTCCTCCATAATATTAACTATAACTGTACCGTATTTGCAATCATTCTTGCTATTTCAGCAAATCTATCTGCAGATAATTTTAGTTTTTCTTTTTGAAAATCTATATCATAGATATCATTAATGGGAACCAAATGAATATGCGCATGAGGCACTTCCAAACCAATAACGGTTATTCCTATTCTTTTACAGCGTATATTTTTCTCAATTGCAATTGCAATTTTCTTTGCAAATATCATCATATTGCCTAACAACTGGTCTTCTATATCAAATATATAATCAACAGCCAACTTTGGAACGACTAATGTATGACCTTCTGCCAAAGGATTAATATCCAAAAAAGCATAAAAAAATTCATCTTCTGCTATTTTGTATGAAGGAATAGTTCCATTTATTATTTTAGTAAAAATAGTTTCCATTTTTACGACCTTGTTATTTCCAGAATTTCAAGTTCCATAGTTCCTGCAGGAATTGTAATTTCCACCACGCTTCCAACACTTTTACTTAGCAGTCCTTTAGCAATAGGAGATGTTACTGAAATTTTCAACGACTTCACATCCACTTCTGTTTCCGGCACAATGGTATACGACAATATTGCTCCATTTTTTTTATTTTTTACTTTCACAACTGAAAATAATAAGACTTTTGAAGTATCCATTTTAGACTTATCAAAAATTCGAGCATTATAAACCAATTCTTGCATTTTGGCTATCTTCAATTCCAACAATCCCTGTTGTTCTTTTGCGGCTTCATATTCTGCATTTTCCGATAAGTCTCCTTTATCTCGAGCTTCTGCAATTTGCAAAGAAATACGTTGACGCTCCACTGTCATTAGGTGATTCAATTCATTTTTCAATGCTTGCAATCCTTCCTCTGTGTAATATTTTATTTTATTCATAGGTAACAAGGTAAAACAATAGAGACGTCTTCACCGAAGAAGACGACTCTATTTAATTAACATTATTATCAATCTACTAAAATCTATAGTATGCTGTATTATAAACTATAATATCAACCTTGCACCTATTCCATGACAACCTTGCCATTCTCTTGTAAAACGATAAGAATAATCTATCGCAAAACGGGAAGGACTTTTTCCACCTTTCTTCAAAGGAATTAAAATAGACGTTCCAACCGATGGTCCTACATAATTTGACGCCGGAACAGAATTTTCATTAAACATACCTCCTTCAATCGTGTAACCTGCTCTAAGTTGAAAATAATCTAACAAACTATATTCCACTCCAAAAATAATTTGATCTCTGGAATATGCATTTGCTATAAAAGCGCCTGCTACAGATATCCTATGCATTGCGTTTTCTCGTTTAATCCGAACTTTCTCAACACTTTCTGTTTTCGTTCTATCTCCAAACAAAAAGTCATACGAAGCGCCTAATGCCAACAAAGCCGGCATTTCTGCTTCTTCAGTCCCAACTAATAAAGATGAAACAAAGGAATTACCTGGTAGAGATGTACGAGTATTCATTCCATCTCCTCTAAATCGAACTGGCAAACCAAGATTACGCAATGCCACACCTATCTGAAATTGGTCATTTCTTCCAGTAACATATTGTACACCTAAGTCAATTGTAAATCCAGTGGCTCTGACGTCCGAAGCTGTCTGATTATTTAAATTAAACGAAATCCCCGCATGTACAGCCTGAGAGAATGAACGGGCATAAGATAATGCCAAATTCATCATTGTCGGGGAATAATAACCTAATCCTCCTTCCGGTTGCTCTACAGTTGTGATAGGAATTTTACCAAGGGTCATAACCATAACAGTTAAACCTAAATTTCCCCGTTCACCTCCTCCACGTGTTTCTCCCAAGTTTTGAACAACGCCAATACTATTAATCATAACATTTGCCTGCTGCATATAAATGGTATTGGAATATGCTATTTCTGTCTTCTTTGAAAACGCCATTCCTGCCACATTTGAAAAGGTAGCTTCAATTCCTTTAGTATGTGA
>JAISDH010000043.1 GCA_031264975.1 Bacteroidales bacterium | reverse complement strand
TTTGAATAATTATGACACTAATGATGTCATATTCAATATTGTTGTATAAATCTAATCAATCGTTTCAAAATACGGCATGATAATTGTAATATATGTGGTGAAGAGATTAGGAAATTTATTTTTTAACTTAAAATAATATGAGATGAGAAGAGTGTTTTTTTCGATTTCAATGATGATAATAAGTGTAATTGCTTTTACACAAACGGCAATGGACGAGACCATTACCTTTGACAAAAAGAATGTCTCCGGTGTTAGTATTGTCGTATCGGATTATGATGTAAAATTGACAAGCGCTGCTATACAGTATCGTTTTGAACAAGTATCCGGATTGAAAGGGGCGACAATGAAAGGATTTAGGTATTATCAATCCCAGCCTTTTTCGGAGTTCGGCGCTTTGAATTATGATATTTATACGCGTGTAACTACAATAGGAAAAAGAAAAGAACAAAAAACAATTATCTATTTATTAGTTTCTACAGGAAATGAAAATTTTGTAACGCCTGCGAGCAATCCCGATATAATAGATAAAGTGAAAAGTTTTTTGAACAATTTTCTGGCAACCGATTTACGTCAATATGATATTGACCAGAAGTCAAATGATCAGCAAAAAACGATTCTAAAACTGGAAAAAGAGACGACAACATTAACAACAGAAAGAGATAAGCTAAAAAAACAATTGGAAGATAAAGAAAAGGCAATTATAATGAAGCAAGATGAGTTGACAAAAGCAAAGGAGGCGTTAAATTCATTAAAGGCAACAAGATAGATAGTGATAACAGTATTGTCTTGATTTATTTTTGGAATAAATTTAATTTCTGATAAAACAAAAAACAAAGAATATCGTTTAGATAAATAGAAATTATTCCTTAGATTAGAGAAAAGGATAAATAAAAATGAAATAAAAAAATACGGAGAGCTTCCTTTTATACAATAAAGCATATAAGGAGCCGTTAAAGTAAAAATAAATAAATATATTATAAACAAAAAAAATAATTAAAATTTAGAACACAATGTCTTATTTATTTACATCAGAATCGGTGTCGGAAGGACACCCAGACAAGGTAGCAGATCAAATATCGGATTCATTAGTTGATGAATTTTTACGAAGAGATCCAGAATCAAAAGTAGCATGTGAAACACTTGTAACAACAGGGCTTGTTTTTTGTGCAGGAGAAGTTAAAACATCTGCCTATATAGATGTTCAGGAAACTGTTCGCAAAGTGATTCGTAAGATAGGATACACAAGAGGAGAATATATGTTCGAAAGCAATTCTTGTGGAATACTGTCTGCCATTCACGAACAGTCGCCTGATATTGTACAAGGTGTGATGCGTCTTGAACCGGAAAAACAAGGTGCAGGGGATCAAGGATTAATGTATGGTTATGCAACGAGTGAAATGGATAATTACATGCCATTACCTATTGAAATCGCCAATAGATTAATTAGGGAACTTACACATATTCGCAAGGAAGGTAAGAAAATGAAATATCTCCGTCCGGATGCGAAAGCTCAGGTTACAATGGAATATACCGATAAGGGAAAACCGGTAGGTATACATACTATTGTTGTTTCCGTTCAGCATGATGAATTTCATGAAGACGAACAGAGAATGAGGGAAGTTATAGAAGCAGACGTTCGGAATATTTTGCTTCCGGCAGTTAGAAAATCAGCTCCTTCATCGAAGAAACGTTTTTTCAAAACGAATTTCAAATTGTTGGTAAACCCAACCGGAAAATTTGTTATAGGTGGTCCTCATGGGGATACGGGTGTAACAGGTCGTAAAATTGAAGTAGATACTTATGGTGGTATATGTCCTCACGGCGGTGGCGCTTTTTCAGGAAAAGATTCATCAAAAGTTGACCGTTCAGGCGCTTATGCAGCACGACATATTGCTAAAAATTTGGTAGCTTCCGGAATTGCTCGCGAAGTAACTGTACAGATAGCTTATGCGATTGGCGTTGCAAGACCTGTTAGTTTGCGTATAGATACTCACGATACTACAAGAGTAAGAGATAGTCGCGGTAGACCTATCCCTTCGGAAGATATTGCACGTATTGTGGAAAGTATGTTCGATTTGACGCCTTACGGTATTATAAAACGTTTTGGTTTGAAGAATCCTATCTATTTGCCAACTGCAGCATGTGGTCATTTTGGAAAAGAACCCTATTCTCAAGAAGTTGAAGTCTTTTATAAAGATGATACGGTTGAAGTGAGAAAAGAAGGTGGTAAGGAAAGATATTTTAAAGTAGTGGATTTTTATCCGTGGGAAAAACTGGATTATGTAGAACCACTGCGTAAAATATTCTGTATGGATGATATAGTATTTTAATACGAAGGATTTCTTTGTTCAGTAAAAAACTATAGAATATGGAAAATAAGAATTTGAAACCGGCATTATTGTGGGAAAACTTCAGACACATTTGTGCTATTCCACATCCTTCAAAACATGAAGAGAAGATAACTGCATGGTTGTTGCAATGGGCAAAAGAACATAATATATCGGCTATACAAGATAGCGTCGGAAATATTATACTCAGTAAACCCGCAACAAAAGGATTTGAAAACAGAAAAGGAGTCATTTTGCAAGGACATATTGATATGGTTCCTCAGAAAAACTCCGACAAAGTGCACGATTTTACCAAAGATCCTATAGAAATAGTAATAGGAAATGATGGTTGGGTACGAGCAAATGGAACTACTCTGGGCGCTGATAATGGAATTGGATGTGCCGCTGCTATGAGTATATTGCAATCAAATGATATTGCTCATGGTCCGCTTGAAGTACTTGTTACTATAGATGAAGAAACAGGAATGACAGGCGCTTTTGGGTTGAAACCTAATTTACTTTCCGGAGATATTCTGATTAATTTGGATTCGGAAGATGAAGGAGAATTGTATGTCGGATGTGCTGGAGGTTTAGATGCTTCCATTACGTTTGATTATACGCAGGAACCAATACCAGGAGGATATTCTGTTTTTGAATTTAGCGTAAAAGGCTTGAAAGGTGGACATTCCGGAATGGATATCGACACGGGAAGAGGTAATGCAAACAAGATTCTGTTTCGATTTTTGAAACAGTTTGTCTTGAAATACAACGTCCGTCTCTCTTCCATTAACGGAGGAAGTCTCAGAAATGCAATTCCACGGGAAGCTTTTGCTACAATTTGTATTCCTTCAAATAAAGTAGATTCGTTGAAAGAATGCATGCAGAAATTGATATCTATTGTTAAAGCGGAATTAAATTTAGTAGAACCGGATTTGTCGATTGGTTTATCAGCCTCAAAAGCAGAAACCGTTATTGATGCGAAAACGACAATGAATGTGATAGATGCTATTTACGGTTGCCCTAACGGAGTAATTCGCATGAGTGATTCTGTTGCTGGACTTGTTGAAACTTCTACTAATTTAGCTATTGTAAAATCGGAAAATGGACAAATTTCAGTTGCTTGTTTGTTGCGTAGTTCTGTAGATACTGCCAAAGATGAACTTGCAGAAATGATGGAGTCTGTATTCCGTATGGCTGGAGCGAAGTCTGTTTTTTCCGGAGGTTATCCCGGCTGGAAGCCGAATATGAAGTCTGAAATATTACAAACGACGACGAAAACGTACGAATCTTTGTATAAAAAGACTCCGGTTACGAAGGCTATACATGCAGGATTGGAATGTGGTTTATTGGGTGGAGCTTATCCGAATGTAGATATGATTTCTTTCGGACCCACGATTAGAAACCCACACTCTCCAGACGAAAGAGTAAATATTGAAAGCGTGGAAAAATTTTGGAATTTCTTAGTGGCAACATTAGGGAATATTCCTCTAAAATAAAGTACATACTTATTTGTTTTTCATTAAGTGAAAGTGACTCTGATAAAAGGGTCACTTTTTTTATTAGCTCATCTATCAGAAATGTTCATGAACTTGGAAGGTAAGAACGCCAATGCTAATGAATATTTGCTATCTTTGCGGAAAATCACGAAGAGGGAGGGAATAGAATTTATACAGATGCTTGACGCAGGCAGATGAGAATTTATTCTCTTAAACTTTTTGTACTATTGATTTGAAGATATTTTAAAACTTATATACAGATGAAAATACATTTTGTAGCTATCGGAGGGAGTGCAATGCATAATCTTGCTATTTCATTAAAGATAAAAGGATATGACGTTAGCGGGTCGGACGATGAAATTTTTGAACCTTCTAAAAGCAGACTGAAATCCTACGGTATTTTACCGGAAACTATTGGTTGGAACAGTGAAAAAATCACCCCTGATATAGACGCCATTATTTTGGGAATGCATGCACGGGAAGACAATCTCGAATTAATAAAAGCAAAACAATTGGGGTTAAAAATATATTCGTACCCCGAATTTATCTACGAACAATCCAAAAATAAAAAACGAATTGTTGTTGGAGGTAGTCATGGAAAAACAACAATTACGTCCATGATATTGCATGTATTGAATTATTATAATATTGCTTGTGATTATATGGTTGGGGCTCAATTGGAAGGTTTTGATGTCATGGTGAAATTGACGGAACAGGCTCCTTGTATTGTCATTGAAGGGGATGAATATTTAACTTCTCCACTGGATCCTCGTCCTAAATTTCATCTTTACAAACCTGATACAGGCATAATCAGTGGTATTGCATGGGATCATATCAATGTGTTTCCTACATTTGAAAATTATATTGAACAATTCAGGATATTTGCAAAACAAATCTCTCCCAATGGTACGCTTATTTATTGCGAAGATGACGAAAATTGCCGTACAATAGCCAAACAAACCAACTGTAAACATATATGGGGATATACTGTACCGGATTATGTTATAGAAAATCATATCTGTAAAATAATCGTTGAAAACAAGAAAATCCCATTACAAGTATTTGGTAAACATAATTTACAAAACATAAATGCTGCACGATTAGCCTGTCGTTCAATGAATATTTCGGATGAGAATTTTTATCAGGCAATACAAAGTTTTAAAGGAGCGTCAAAGCGCTTAGAATTGGTATATGAGAACAGTACTTGCTGTATGTATAAGGATTTTGCACACGCTCCTTCAAAATTGAAAGCAACCATAGATGCTGTAAAAGAAAAGTTTAGAGACCG
>JAISDH010000024.1 GCA_031264975.1 Bacteroidales bacterium | reverse complement strand
TCTCTTTTCTTTTATTTTTAAAATAAAAGAGAATGATATGCGTTAACCAACTTTAAAATATTTATAAGTAAGTTGTCATTACTCGTATGTTTGCATATATAGATGGAATATTGGTAGAGAAAAATCCCACCTATGCCATAATAGATTGTCATGGGGTGGGTTATATGTTGCATATTTCTTTGAATACGTATTCAAAATTGCAACAGGAGCAACAATCATGTCGATTGTTTACGCATTTACAGATAAAGGAAGATGCGCATGTCTTGTATGGGTTTTCATCACAAGATGAACGATTATTATTTCGGATGTTAATCGCCGTATCGGGGATAGGTGGTTCTACTGCTCAAATGATACTTTCGGCAATGAGTACTTCCGAATTGATTTCCTGTATTGCCAATGGGAATGCAGACGCTTTGCGGACAATCAAAGGGCTTGGCGCAAAAACAACTCAACGTATTGTTATAGAGTTGCAAGATAAAATAGCAAAAACAGGTATTTCCATAAATAAATCGGAGGTATCGGATAATAATGTACGAAACGAAGCATTAAGTGCGTTAGTGTTGTTGGGTTTTTCAAGGCAAAATGCGGAAAAAGCCGTTGATAAAGTCTTGAAACACTCAGATGGAGATATTTCCATAGAAAACCTTATAAAAGAATCTTTAAAAATATTATAGATTTATTGTCAGTGAAGAATAAATTGTTTTTGAATTATTTGTCGCCATTGGTGTTCCTGCTATTGTTCAGGACGTCTTTTTTTGATATTCCACAGGAGCCGGATATTCCCATAGAGGTGGATGATTATTCAAAAATAGATTATGAGTTATCCTTGCTCGATACGCCGGAAAACAAAATGCGAAGTCCTATTCCAAAGGAAGACAACAATCCGTTGAAAAATACGCCGACGTCGCCGTTTTCGTTAAGAGACCCTGCAAATAAAACGCAGCATGTTGTCTATGACCCGAAAACGAATACATACTCGTTTCAAAATAAAATAGGAGATTTGAACGATGGACCTTCTTCTAATTTATCATTGAAGGAATATTTGGATTATGATATTCAAAAATCCTTACGGGGTTATTGGAGAGAACGTGCAGGAGCGACAAGAGAAAATGAATCTTCGGGAATTATTCCTCAATTGCGCGTTCCAAGCGAAATATTTGAAAATATCTTCGGCAGTAACCTCATTGACATTCGTCCTTCGGGGTCAATAGAAGTAATCTTTAAGGTGATACATACGCGGACGCAGAATGAAAATGTATCCGTCAAAAACAGAAACCAAACGCAATTTGACTTTGACGCAAATATACAGTTAAATCTAAAGGCGAAAATCGGAGATAAGATAGCCTACGATTTAAATTATAATACCATGGCAAACTTTGAATTTGAGAATAAGTTCAAACTGCGCTATGAAGGAAAAGAAGACGAGATTATCAAGGTGCTGGAGTTTGGGAATGTAACCATGCCTTTGAGCAGTTCGCTCATTCAAGGTTCTCAAACGCTGTTTGGAGGGAAAGCCCAGCTACAGTTTGGCAAGTTGATGCTTACTACCGTTGTTTCCCGGCAGGACGGAGATAAAAAAACCATTACGGTTTCCGGCGGCGCCGAATTGAATGAATATGAATTTCGGGCGGATGAATATGAAGAAGACCGCCATTTCTTCCTTGCACAATATTTCTATGATAATTATAATGAGGCATTGAGTACTTTGCCTTTGATAAACTCCAAAATCAACATTACGCGTATCGAAGTTTGGCGGACAAATATAGGGTCTGCCATCACGGAAAACAGAAATATTATCGCTCTTGCCGACTTGGGAGAACCTAATCCTCATCACCGCAATGTGCGCCCGAGAACGGTTAGTTTCCGCAATTATCCCAACGTCAACGCAAACGACCTCTTACAGGGAATTGATTACAACCAGTTGAGAGACATAAATACGGCATTTAATTATTTGAAAATGTATCGCGGAGGGATGACTTCCGGTATCGACTTTGAAAAAGTAGAATCCGCGCGACTGTTAAACAGCAACGAGTATACTTTCAATAGCAAGTTGGGATTTATTTCTCTAAACTCCAGACTGAATACCGACCAGGTGCTGGCAGTCGCTTTTCAATATACCGTTTTGGGAGATACAACGGTTTATCAGGTGGGACAGTTTTCCAATGAAGTAGAAACGCCAAACTGTATTATGGTTAAACTCTTGAAGAGTACTTCGGTGAATACGCAAATTCCCTTGTGGAAGTTAATGATGAAGAATGTTTATTCTTTGAATACTTACCAATTGTCTGCTGAGAAATTCCGTTTAAATATCCTTTACAGAGGAGAAGAAGGCGGTATACCAATGGGATATTTTTCAGAGGTAAAAGAAGAATATCAAGGCATCGCGCTGATTCGTTTGTTGGGCGCGGATAGATTGAATTTGCAATTGGCGGCAATTCCCGACGGCGTATTTGATTATGTTGATAATGCGGCAACGGACGGTGGTACGGTACAATCTAATACGGGAAGAGTTTATTTGCCCTTGGTAGAACCTTTTGGAAAGGATTTGCGACAAGCCTTGGCTTCCGACCCTACGGCGGCAAACATGTATGCTTTCGATTCTCTTTATGCCATGCCCAAGGTAATGGCTCAGCAATATCCGGATAGAAATAAGTTTTATTTGGAAGGAAGTTTTAAATCGGCGTTAGGCTCTGTTATTTCGTTGGGAATGGGTAATTTGGCGGAAGGTTCCGTAAAGGTAGCGGCAGGAGGTATACAGCTAACGGAAAATGTCGACTATACGGTTGACTATAACATGGGTTCTTTGCGCATTACCAATGAAAGCTATTTACAATCGGGAACTCCCCTCACCATTTCGCTGGAAAGCCAGAATCTCTTTGGACAGAAGAAGACCATGTTTGGGTTAAATGCAGAATATACGTTCAGTAAAGACCTTTTGGTGGGAGCCACCATTTTAAATCTGAGAGAACGAACTCCGGACGGACGAGCAAAAGTAAATTTTGGAGACGAACCTATCAACAATACCATTTGGGGAATGAATCTCTCCTATCAAAAATCATCAAGACTTATTACCAAGATACTGAATTATCTTCCTTTCTACAGTTCGACAACCGATTCCCGCATTCAATTTAATGGAGAGTTTGCTCATTTTATTCCCGGACATTCCCGATTAATCGGCAGGGGAAAAAGAGGCGAATTGTATATTGACGATTTTGAAGCGGCAATCACGACTTACGATTTGCGTTTAATGAGCATGTGGCATCTTGCCAGCACGCCGCAAAATCAGACGCAAAGAGGGATGTTTCCCGAAGCGGCGCCCAATACGGGATTGGAATATGGCTTTAACAGGGCTAAGTTGGCGTGGTATAATATAGACCCTATCTTCCATAATGACGCTTATTCCAACAGTTACTTTGGCGGAAGTATTACCAAAGACCACCGTTCCGATATGTATGCGCGAAAGATAAAGATTGTAGAAGTATTTCCCAATCGTCCGGTGCTTGTTAATAACGGGGAAGACCCTTATTTGGTGGTGTTGGATTTGGCGTATTATCCCAATGAAAGAGGTCCTTATAATTACGACGCTTTGGGCGTGAATGGTATTTCGGCGGGGTTGGACAGCGACGGAACGTTGAAAAGCCCACAGTCGCGCTGGGCGGGGATTATGCGGAAGTTGGACAATGCCGATTTTGAAAATACCAATGTTGAATATGTACAGTTCTGGATGTTAGACCCCTTTCTTGACAATGCAAATCATACCGGCGGCGATTTTTATATCAATTTGGGGGATATATCGGAAGATATTCTTCGGGACGGGCGTAAGAGCTTTGAGCATGGGCTTTCGTCGGACGGGAGCGACGACGGCGCCGATTATACGATATGGGGAAGAGTTCCCATTAATCAGTCTATCGTCATGGCGTTTGACAGTGAATTAAAAAGCAGGAGATATATAGACGTTGGTTTGGACGGTTTGTATGATTCATTGGAACGCGCTCATTTTGCCGCTTACCTCAACACCTTGCAGGGTATTTTAAATCAGGACGCCTACCTAAAAATATACGAAGACCCTTCTGCCGACAATTATCATTATTTCAGAGGTTCGGATTATAATACCGACGGGTTAAACATCATGGAACGATACAAGATGTTTAATAACCCCGATGGAAATTCCCCTACGCTGGACGACAGACCCGACGACGCTAAAAGAGAAAACTATTTAACGCAAGCCACTTCAATGCCGGACATGGAAGATATTAATTCGGACAACACCATGCAGGAAGATGAACGTTATTACCAGTACAAAATGGAACTAAAACCGGGCAAGATGAATATTGGAGAGAATTATATTACCGATATTCAGGAAGGAACGGTTAAGTTGGACAATGGGAATGTGGCTAATGTGAAGTGGTATCAGTTTAAGGTTCCCGTAAAGAGTCCGAACGAGGTGATAGGGGCTATTAGCGGGTTTAGTTCCATACGGTTTATGCGAATGTATGTGAAAGGTTTTTCGGAGGCGGTTGTATTGCGTTTTGCGGAGCTGTCATTGGTTCGTGGAAACTGGAGAAGATATACCGGCGATTTGCGCGAGCCCGGCGATTATGTTCCCGGTACGGGAGGAGATGAAACTTCTTTTAATGTTTCGACGCTCAACCTGGAAGAAAATTCTCAACGCTTCCCCATTCCTTATGTGATGCCGAAAGAAGTTGAGCGGGAAGAATCGTATGTACAGCAAAGCGTAAGGGAATTGAACGAACAGAGTTTGACGATGCGCGTCATCAACCTCTTTGACGGGGATGCAAAAGCCGTGTATAAGAACACCAATTTCGATTTTCGTCGGTTCGGGTCTATGAAGTTGTACGTACATGCGGAGAAGGCATTTGAATATGACGATATGAGAAAGGGCGATATGGTCTTTTTTGTTCGTTTAGGGTCGGACTTTACCGAAAACTATTACGAGTATGAAATGGCAATTGATTTCACCAACTGGGGCGAAACTTCTGCGGAAAGAATATGGGAAGAATCAAACTATATCGACATTAAACTGCAAGACCTGGTGAATCTGAAACAGGAACGCAATATCGCCAACCGGAATGGAGGGAGTTATTCATTGGCGGATGTATATGCGATGGTGAATGTAGACGGGAAAAAGATGTCTGTTGTGGGGTCTCCCAACCTGGGGGATATTAAGATTATCATGATGGGGGTGCGTAATCCCAGAAAGAAGGGCATAACGGATAATGACGACATGCTTCCCAAGTCGGCGGAGATATGGGTTAATGAAATGCGTTTGGGTGATTTTGAAGAAAAGGGAGGCTGGGCTGCCCTGGGAAATGTGAAAATAGACTTGGCGGATTTAGGAGATATTGCGCTTTCGGCGAGTGTGAGTACTGCCGGTTTTGGGGTGTTGGAATCAAGCACCTACGACCGTCAACAGGAAACCTTGACCACCCTTGATTTCTCTACCAACATACAAATGGGTAAAATGCTCCCCTCCAAATGGGCGATTAATTTGCCTGTTCATTATGACTTTTCGCGCAATGTCGCTTCCCCGGAATATAATCCGCTGAACCCCGACGTGAAGTTGCGCGAAGATTTGAAAACGTATAACTCCAAAGCCGAAAGAGATTCCATCAAACGGCAGTCTTTGGACGTTGTACAGCGGCAAAATTTCAATATCGTCAATGCGCGTAAAGACAAAGGCGCCAACAGCAGTGGCAAGAACCATATTTGGGATATTGAAAACTTCGACTTTTCTTATGCCTATACGGAGGAAAAATCATATAATATCGATTATGAGTTTGAAAACATGTATACGCATACGGGCGGATTTGGATATACATTCAGTACCCAACCCAAGAAAATACAGCCCTTCGGGAAGATTGAACAAATGAAAAAACAAAAGTGGTTACAGTTGTTTTATGATTTCAATTTCTTTTTATATCCGAGAGACCTTTCGTTTCGGACGAACCTTTATCGTATGTTCAGCGAAAGCAAGTTGAGAAATAAGAGCAAGGGGTTAATCATCACCGAGCCGATGTATGTTAAGGCGTATGAATGGTCGAGGGATTATGTTTTGGCGTGGGACTTGAGTCAGAGTTTGAAGTTTGATTACAGGGCGTCCGCCAATGCCTATATCATGGAACCGCCCGGAAAGATTGATACGAAAGAGAAAAAAGCCGTTATCCGTCAAAGTTTCTCCGAATTTGGGAAGATGAACAGTTTCAACCAGGATTTTAACGCCAGCTACCAAATCCCTATCAATAAGATACCCGTCTTTAGTTTCATCACGAGCAGCGTTCGTTACGGGGCTACTTATTCCTGGATGGCTTCGGCGGAAGCGATTGCCTTTTTGGGTAACAGTATTGAAAACTCGAACACAAAACAGTTTAATGTAAGCGCCAATTTTGTAACGCTCTACAATAAGTCAAAGTATTTGCGTAAGGTAAACCAGGGAACGTTTGGGAGCAGTTTGAAGGATAAGCCCATTCTCAAGAAGAAGGAAACTGCGCAGCCGGATTTATCGAAGTTGAACCTGACCAGAGAGCAACAGGATTCCGTAAAAAGGGCGGAAAAGGAGAAGGAAGACTTGCGTAAAAACGTAGGAAAGGAAGTGTTGGATAATTTCATCCGTTTGTTGATGATGATTAAGAACGTCTCTTTTGACTATAAAGAAGGGAACGGAACGGCGATGACGGGTTACATGCTGGAGCCTGATATTTTGGGTTTGAATTTGAAGAACAACGGCTCGCCGGGATTTTTATTTGTCTTTGGGGTGCAGGATGAGGACTTGCGTTATATCGCTTCGCAAAACGGGTGGTTAACGGGCAGCGATTTGTTGAACACTCCTTATCTGCAACGCTATAATACGCAGATTCAAATGCGGGCGACGATTGAACCTATCAAAGATTTAAAGATTGATTTAACGGCAAACAGAACCTACAGTTACGTTGACCAGTCCTATTATATTCCCGATTCCAACGGTATTTACAGGGACTATTCGCAGCAGAGAACCGGTAATTTTTCCATTACCACAATCTGTACGCCGACGCTCTTTATAAAATCGGAGAAGGAGACCTATATGAACCAAACCTTTGAGAACTTTAAAGAATATCGGGTAGAGATTGCCAATCGTTTAGCGGAGAATCGGGCGAATCAGCAAAGCAGTTACAGCAGGGGAACGGGAGATTTTCCCGACGGGTATGGTCATTTAGACCAGGAAGTTTTGTTGTATGCTTTTTGGGCGGCATATTCGGGAAAGTCTACGTCGAGTATTGCGATAAATTCTCCGCTGTTGAAAATTCCCTTGCCCAATTGGCGAATTTCCTATAACGGCATTACGAAGATACCGGGGGTAAACAAGGTATTTCAGTCTATCACCTTACAACATGCCTATTCGTGTATGTATCAAATTGGCGGCTTTGCCACGAACATGACTTATAATCCCGAATATGGAGATTTGCAGGTTGTGAGGGACGCTTTAAACAATTTCATTCCTTACATTGAAGTGGGACAGATTGCGATTACCGAAGCGATGAATCCGCTTATCGGCGTGGACATGACGTTAAAAAACAGTTTACAGTTTCGGGCGGAATGGAGAAAGTCAAGAACGGTAACATTAAGTTTGGCGAATTTTCAAGTGACGGAGGTAGCCAACAATGAGCTTATATTTGGGGCTGGTTATCGGTTTCAGGATTTGAAGATAACGTTCAATTTTGCCGGAGTTCGTCGTCAGACGGAGGGCGGTTTGACTTTACGTGCGGACTTTTCCATTCGCGACAACAAAACGGTATTACGTAAAATAGAAGAAGACGTCAACTTAGCTTCCGCCGGACAGAAAACGCTCTCCATAGCCGTCAATGGCGAATATCAGGTAACAAAGAATATTTTCTTCAAACTCTTCTACGACCACACGCTAAATACCCCAGCCTTAGCAAA
>JAISDH010000010.1 GCA_031264975.1 Bacteroidales bacterium | reverse complement strand
ATAGTCAATAATTACATTAGACAGCAGATTGTCAAGGGATTTTCGATGTATGTGTACGATTATAAGTTTGACGACCTGTCGGTAATTGCCTATAACACACTCCTTAATAATATGGACAAATACAGGGTAAAACCCAAATTCTACGTGATTAACTTCGATAATCCACGCAAATCGCACCGTTGCAATCCGATTGCTCCGGAGTTTATGACTGACATATCGGACGCATACGAGAGTGCATACACAATAATGCTGAACTTGAACAAGACTTGGATTCAAAAGCAGGGCGATTTCTTTGTCGAATCGCCTATTATTTTACTTGCCGCAATCGTCTGGTATCTCAAAATCTATCAAAACGGCAAATATTGCACGTTTCCACATGCCATTGAATTTTTGAACAGAAAATATGAAGATATTTTTCCTGTTTTAACGTCTTATCCGCAGCTGGAGAATTATTTAAGCCCGTTTATGGACGCATGGGAAGGAGGTGCGGCTGATCAGTTGATGGGACAGATAGCATCGGCTAAAATCCCCTTATCCAGAATGATAAGCCCGCAACTGTATTGGGTAATGACCGGAAATGATTTTACTTTGGATATCAATAATCCCGCAGAGCCAAAGATTTTATGTGTAGGCAACAATCCAGACCGCCAGAACATCTATTCAGCAGCATTAGGCTTGTATAATTCCCGTATTGTGAAATTAATCAACAAGAAAGGACAGTTAAAATCTTCGGTGATTATCGACGAATTACCCACAATCTATTTTCGCGGATTAGATAATCTAATAGCAACAGCACGAAGCAATAAAGTTGCAGTCTGTTTGGGTTTTCAGGACTTTTCGCAGTTAAAGCGGGATTATGGCGATAAGGAAGCCGCCGTTGTGATGAACACGGTGGGAAACATCTTTTCCGGTCAGGTGGTAGGCGAATCGGCTAAAAACCTTTCGGAACGCTTTGGAAAAGTGCTGCAAAAACGCCAGTCCATGACGATAAACCGGCAGGATAAATCAACTTCTATCTCCACACAGTTGGATTCTTTGATTCCTGCGTCCAAAATCAGCAATCTGACACAGGGTATGTTTGTAGGTTCAGTGTCCGACAATTTCGATGAACGTATTGAGCAAAAAATCTTCCATGCTGAAATTGTGGTGGATAACGCTGCCGTTGCCCGCGAAACAAAGGCGTACAAAAAAATCCCCAACATCACCGATTTTACGGACGAAAACGGCAACGACTGCATGTCGTTTGAAATAGAAAGAAACTATAATCAAATCAAATCGGATGTCAAACAGATTGTCGCTGAAGAATTGAAACGGATAGCTGAAGACCCTGATTTGCAGCATTTGATTAAGAAGGAATAGGAAATTGAGGAACGAAAAACTTCTTTACTTTTTCATTTTGAAACTTTCAAAACGCTTATATTCAATATTTTGCTATATTAAGTAAAAAGAAGATGGAATAAAAGGAACATCAAAGACGCATTGGCGCAGAAGTTTCAAATCTATCCGGAAGGTACTCTATAGTAGTTCCCGTTGAGGAATGCTCCAATATTCCGGATATTACGGGCAACGATTCGTTGGATTCGAGTAAATTACTGGTATTGTTAATTCTTTATTAAGTTTCAGCATAAGCAAATTTAATGATGTTTCAATCATATGTTCTGCTTTGCTGTAACATTTTGTTTTTCTCTTGAATCTCGCCAAATAATATCTTATTCGACTGTTATATCATTCTACTGTAAAGGTCTCGGCTTTTGTTTGCAAATGTTTTTCATGTGGAACAAATTTTTCGTAACTTTTCCAGTAATCAGAAGTAAAACAGCTGATTTCCAAATTTTTTATATTGCTTATCCACTTTAGTCAAGTAAATCTATTAAATGTTTTGTTTATTAGCATAATATACTTATTTAGGGAATTCAACTAATTACTTATTATTCAGTTTATTTTCATCTTTTCACTTGACCGAAGGAGATAAGCAGTTTTTTTATTTTATTCCACAATTTCATTCCTGTCGCTGTTGATCTGTCCCCACAGACAAAAGAGAGATACCTTTTTCCATGTCTGTCAACAGCAATCCATATCCATCGGCAGTTTTTTTGACCCGCATAAATATGCATTTCGTCAAGTTCTACAATCCTTTACGGGTTCTTTTTTCTGAGGTAATTCTTTCTTTTCTCCGTACTTCTTTACCTATTGATAAACGGTTACATAGCTTATCTTCAACACCCTGCCTGTTGATCTGAATCCCAAACCTTCCAAATACATTTCCAATGCCAGTCGCCGCATTTCTGCCGACTTTACATTTGACTTTTGAATCACTGTGTAATGGTAATTACATTCTTTACACCAATATCTTTGAACTCCTTTTATCTCTCCATCTTTGCAGTAATTTTCACTGCCACATTTCGGACATTTCATATATTTTTTTGGGCGCAAAGGCAATAAACTATATTGAATTAACAATACTGTTTACTGTATATTCCATTATGGCGAATTGTTAATGGTTTAAAGTCTTTTAAAAAATCTTTTCCATTGCCATTTGCCGGTATCGCGATTTTTTGATTTCCAGATAATAAAAGCCTTACCGACGATATGGTCTTCGGGCAGCAGTCCCCAGTAGCGTGAATCGCGCGAATCTCTTACATAGTCGCCTGCCATAAAGTAGTAATTTTGCCGGAATACATATTCGCTTACGGATTGATTCGAGATGAATACCTGTCCGTCTCTGAGATCAACCGGCTGCTGTGTTTCGTATTCGATAAGTTTCCGGTACAGGCGAATACTCATTGTGTCTATAGCTACGGTATCGTTTTCGCCGGGGATATACAGCGGTCCGAAGTTCCTGATATTCCAGCCGTAAACAGTATCGGGAAAACAGTTGTATATATGGGGAGGAAAATCTTCCACCGGCGTTTCCGACAGCTGTTTCTGACCGGGATAGTGTCCCAGAGTGTCAGGAGAATTTTTTACTCTGTATATTCCATTGTCAATATAAAAAGTATCGCCGGGAACAGCAATACAGCGTTTGGCATAAAACACATTAAAATCCAGCTCCAGTTTATGCCGGTTCGAATAGGGATAGTTGAATACTATAATCTCGTTGCGCTTCACTTTGCGGTATCCTTTCAATCGTTTCATGCTGAAATCCCCGTTTTTCAGGAAATCCCAGCTCTTGAAAATCCGGGGTCCGGGTATCATCTTGTTGACAAAGATAAAATCGCCCGGTATAAGCGTGGGATGCATAGACCCGGTCGGAATAAGAAACGACGCCAGGAGAAGAACCCTCATCGTCACCGCTAATATTATTGTTAATATCAGAAATAGGAACCAGCCGAGGATCTTTTTCAGAATACGTTTTATCAATTGAAAATTGAAAGTTGAAAATTGAAAGTTGAAAGTTGAAAGTTGAAAATTAGGCAGATGCACAATCTGCCTGCATGTAAGCAGAATTTGCTTTATTTTATGCTGTAAACTTTTTATTTTCATTATCTGTACTTTTTATCTCACATCGCGGAATTTTCAATTTTCAATTGAATTTTGTAACGCTTTATCCTTAATGATGGTTTCCATCTTCATCAATGCCCTGTCTATACGGGCTAATTCGTCTTCTGTAAAAGACACCGAGATTAAATTATCCAAAGCCATTTTTTATTTTTTTATAGCGTTAAACATTTTTTTATTTTTTTCTATCGAATTTCCCTGCAAAGGTATATAATAATTTTCATTCATCATTTTTCTTGTTTATTGCTCAATGTTTAGGGCGACCGCAAGGGCCGCAAGGGTCGCCCCTACATGATCGCCGACGGATGTACGGCAAAATTACCCGTAGATTATTAATATCAATAGAAACAGGGAGATACGCACCACAAGCCTTTTAAGGCTTGCATACGGTGACCGTTTCGCATTCCGTCCAGGATCGTCACTGAAAGAAACAATTTGGTATTTGCTATTCGTGTGCAAGCCTTAAAAGGCTTGTGGCGGGAGATAAACGGTTTTTCTATTGATATTGATGTCCTATGGACAATTTCGCGATGCATTGCAATATAATTCATAATTCCAATCAGGTGCGGTACAGGATAATTTTTTACCCACTTGCAAATAATGGGATTTTTGTCGTACACTCTGGGAATTTGTACCTTCCCACAAAAATAAAAGTAGAACCCTATTTAAAAATATTACACAATTTACATATTTTAATGTACTATAAAACAATAAATTAAAAAAAAGATTAAAAAAAAGTGAACTTTTTTGCAGAAAAAATGCTGCGGTTTAAAAAAAAATGTATTACCTTTGCCCCCAAGATTTTTAATTTTAATGTTAATTTTTAAGTAAATTTTATGAAAAAAGTTTTTAGATTCGCTGCTGGTGCAGCAATTATCGCGATTAGCGCGGTGAATTTCAGTCTCACTTCGGGTCAATCCGAAAAAGACAGTTCGGGTGTAGCATTGTCTAATGCTAAGGCAATGTCGCAGGTGGAAAACGTTTTTGATATGTATGTGCTCCTTCCACCTGAAAAATGTATTGTTTACATTGGGGGCGAGCCTTTTCCCGGTTACGTACCTACGTGTATTCCAGGCAATACATTTCCGGTATGTGGCAACTGTTATATTTTTGAGTAACAGAATTTTATGAAGAGAGGATAATTTTTATCCTCTCTTTTTATTGTGCCGAGCGAGACGCAGCAGTGATATTTTTATTCGATTAAATAATTAATAATTAAATATTTATACAACAGGATGATAAAAATAAAATATATTGCAGTATTGATATGTATATTTTTCAGCGCATGTAAAAATCAGATGAAATACACTGAAATTGCGGGAGATTATACGATAATCAATGTCGAAACTCCGGTCAATATTTCTATCGAAAATTTGATTGGCGATTATGATACTGTCAGATTAGAATCAAGCGAGGAATCACTGTTAAAAGAGATATTCCAGATATATATAATGAACGACACACTGTATATATTGGATCACAGTAAAACTACTGTTTCCATATTTTCCAATACAGGTAAATATATCAATAAAATTCACACTGTCGGGCAAGGTCCGGATGAATATATTCAAATCAGTTCTTTTTCTATTGATTATATTAATAAACAAATTGTAGTAATGGATGCTTATTCTAAAAAAATTATCCTCTACGACAGGAATGGGAATCATGAGAAGACAGTATTATTAAATTTCGTACCGGTTAGAATAGCCTCGACAACAAGCGGATTTGTTCATTTTTGTTCCGAGCCTAAAGCCACGCCTCCTTACAGTATGTTTCCTTATGAAGAGATGGAAACAAGCAATGTTCATTTTTTTGATAAAAAAGGTAATTTTCTTCATGCAGCAAAACAGGATGATACACCTCAAACAATAGAGATTCGTTCCGCCCATGCGTTGATAAATCTTAAAGACGGAACATTTTTATACCAGCCTGCGCTGAGTGATACCATATATATTGTGAACGAAAACTCAATCGGATTAAAATATGTTATTCAATCCGGGTCGGCATACAAAATTCCCTCATATAAAGACAGGCAAAAGATTTCGTTTTCGCTTGACAATAAAAATGGCAGGGAGCATATAAAAAACATGATAGACGATAAATATCTCTTTTCGTGGGGCGAAATATTAGATTCGGACGATTATTTTTATGTCGGATTTTCGGGATTACTGTCGAACGACAAAGTTAAAGTTTATTACAGCAAGAGCAAAGATAAGACAATAACCGTTTCTTCCAACAGTATTAAAGGAAACAAAATATTAGCCGATATATTTTTGAATACTCCTTTGGTTACCGATAATAAATCGTTTTATACGGTAATACCCGCAAGGATAATGTATGATGAAACATCTGCGGGAAAATTACCCGAGGGAAAAATGAAAACATTTTTATCCGGTACGGATATTGATGATACAAATCCGTTATTAATAAGATTTACACTTAATGATTCCATTTTTGATTAAACGCTAAAATTTACATTATCATGAGAAACATAAAAATAATAAGCTTAATATTTATGGCGGCAGGATGCGTTTTTATGATTGGCTGTAAAAGCAAAAGCAAAACTCCCGAGCCGGCTCAAATAATTAACGAATGGGTTTACAAAACTATCCTGCTTCCGGATATTAAACCCGTCTATATACAAAAAACGGATACGACGAACGCAACGGACAGTATATATAAATCATGCAAATATAAAATACTTAATTATATAGACTCAAGCGGATGCACAGGATGCCGGTTACGTGCAAGTACATGGAAGACGTATATTGAAGAGATGGGTTCTCAAGCGGATTTTTTGTTTTATTTTCAATCGAAAGATAAAGAGGCAATAATTACATTGCTAAAACGCGAACGGTTTACAAATTATCCCGTATATATTGATACGGCCGGACAGTTGAATCAAATGAACAAATTGCCGGATAACCCCTTGTATCAATGTTTTCTGTTGGACAATAACAATACAGTTCTTGCAATGGGCGACCCGATATCCTATCCCCAGGTCTGGGAATTGTATAAGAAAATCATAAATGGAGAAGAAGTGAAAGAATAAAATGTGAGCAAATATTATGAAAACATCTGAAAATCGTCTGAAAAACATATTCTCCGCAGTACTCAATTTGCAGGGACGCAGATTCATGGACATATTAGTAGCAATAACGATAGTCTTATCCTTATGTACAGTGTTTGTAATAAATAACAATTTAGCAAACAGCATTGTGTCGGGAAAATATTTCTGGTTTTATGCATCCGTGACATTGCTTTCCGCAGCAGCTATTCCGGCGGCGATAACAGGGCGTGGGGAGAGATTGAGTTTCAAAGTTCCCGACTTGCTGATATTGTTATTTTGCGCGGCAGCCGTGTTGATAACGCTTAATCATACAGGCAGATTGACAAACAAATGCCTGTTGCTGATATTTGCGATGTTTTTTTATTACTATTTAAGAATATTTTTTGCGGGAAAAAGCAAACTGATATACCGTCTGTGCTGTATAACGTTTGTTATTACCGGACTGGCAGAAGCGGTCTGGGGATTGATACAACTGTACGGATTCACGTCTTCGCCGCATAAAATAATAACAGGCTCGTTTTTTAACCCCGGACCCTATTCGGGCTGGCTTGCAATGATTTTTCCATACGCTCTGGGATATGTGATTTTTAATTACAAAACATTCAAGCGCAAAGAACCTGAAGTTACACAAAATTCGCCGGAGCTCGCTCGCCGTTCGCCGCTCCTCTCATTTAACTCTTTATTCTATGTACTTAACTTCGCGACCGTTTTGTGTATAATATTTATATTGCCTTCCGCAAAGAGCCGGGCCTCATGGCTGGGCGCTCTCGGCGGCAGCGCTTTTGTCGGTATAATGTATTTTGTGTCGTCGTACAAAAAAAAAATTACGTTTCGCAATTATTTCCGAAAATACAGGGCAAGGATGATTATTCTCCCGGCGCTTGCTGTCATACTGTTTGCTGTTTCGATGGTCGGACTGTTTTTGATGAAAAAAGATTCGGCGCTCGGGCGCGCTTTTACATGGAAAATAGCCACGCAAACCATAGTGAAACATCCGTTTGGAGTTGGTCTCGGCAATTTTGGCGGCAGTTACGGAGATGCGCAGGCGGAGTATTTTGCCTCGGGCGCAGGCAGTGAAAGTGAAGAGTATATCGCCGGCGGAGTGGAATACGCGTTCAACGATTATCTGCAAATATGTATAGAAACGGGAATAATACCCGTTCTTGTATTTCTCGCATTTGTGGTCTGTGTATTGCTTGCGGGAATACGGAACAAAAACATTCTGCCTGTCGGTTCGCTTGTTTCATTGCTGATATTCGCCTCAATGTCGTACCCGTTTAACTTACTGCCGTTTGTCATTGCCTTTGCGTTTTTATCGGCGCTGTGCATAGCAGACAATAATAACAGAAATCTCCGGGACAAAATACCGTATCCGAAATTTGCTGTCCGGTCTTTCCTCATTATAGTTCCTGTGTCCATTGTATTTGCCTCTCAATTCTCAATTCTTAACTTTCAATTCTATAACGCCTATAAGCAATGGAAAAACACAAACATGCTGTATTACCAGAACAGAAACGAAGAGGCAGCCAAAGAATATGCCGCAGAGTATCCCTGTTTGCAGGACGAAATAAGATTCCTGTTCGAGTACGCCGCATGCCTGTCGAATTTGAAACAGTACGGGAAAAGCAACGAAATACTGTATCGTGCAATACAAATAAATTGCGACCCTGTGTTTTACAACATGCTGGGCACAAATTATCAGGGACAGAAAGAGTACGAACAGGCGGAACAAAGTTTAAAAAAGTCAATAAATCTTGTTCCCAGCCGCCTCTATCCTCACTACCTGCTCGCAAAACTGTATCACGAAATGGGTCTTAAAGACAGGGCTGAAGCGGAAGCAAATATTGTCCTCAGCAAAGCTCCAAAGGTCAAATCCAGGGCTGTGGACGAAATGAGAGAAGAACTTGTCAAGTTAATTACTGATGACGGAAACAAATAATTATTAATTATTTTTAACGAATCATGATATGCAAATTGAGAAACCGGACAATTGTCATTACCACAGGTATATTCATCCTGTTTACATTCGGTTTATCCGGTATTGTTAATGCACAGGAGTGTTCTTCGCCATTAACCGTCGAATTAATTAGCTCCAATCGCAGTGCGATGACTTGCATAAAACACTCGGGTTTTGTTAGCTTCAAGATACAGAACGACAGACTGCCGATTAAATGGGAAATTACGTCGATGCCTTCTGACTATACAGGAACAACTATCCATTATATAAGAGAAGAAGAAGGCAGACTCGTACTCGCACTGGGCTTGATGATAGCAAATCTTGTTGCCGGCGATTATACTTTCACCTTTTCCGATGACTGCACGAGCGTAGAGATTTCGGCAACAGTCGATTTGATTGACGACGATTTCCCTTCCGACCCCCTGGCAAGTCATTTTATTCAGCCCGACTGTAATAATAAAGCGTA
>JAISDH010000472.1 GCA_031264975.1 Bacteroidales bacterium | reverse complement strand
GAACCGCGAACTATTACCTGATTATCTTTTTGTTTCTCTTTTTTACCCATGATTTCGGCTTCGGCAATTTGTTTCATCTTGTCAGTAATTTCTTCCGACCAGCCGAATTTGAAAGCGTCGGCGTCAATCATATTCATTGCCTTTGTAACTTTTTCCTCTGTCGATAATAGGGCGTCTTGTGCTTTTTGATACAAACTGTAGGATTCCGCTTGCTTCTCAAACACTAATCTTGCCTTATCTTGTGCGGCGACTAAGTCCTCTTGACTTAAATTCATTCGCTCTGCATATATTGCCATGTTACTGTAAACATCTCGCAACGTTTCAACTTTTTCGAAATACTTTTTTATTCCGGTTGCTTGCGCAAAAGCGTCGACGGCGTGTTTTACTCCGTTTGAAAATTGTTGCAAATTTATTACGTTTAGCTGTAGTGCTGTCTTCAAATTGGAAATATTTTTGTCGTAAATATCCCGCGCCGTCTCTATCGGTTTGATCAATTCTCCAATACCAAGCAAACTAATAGCGGCATCATTTCGTTTTTTTAGTGCGTTTATTTCGATACGGTGTCTTTCCCCTTCTGTAACCTTTACTTTTTTCATCAATTCCGCAAGGTCTGTCATCTCTTTGGCGTATTGTTGTTGCGGAGCAAGTGTTTTTTTAAATAAATCGCCAAACTGCCCCTGAAGCAATGCGAGCCGCGCCTTCTCTTTAGCCGCTTCCGCATCCTCTGCCGATAGAACCTGAGGTTTTTTCATCTCTTTTTGTAATGCTATTCGGTCTTTTTCAACATCGTCTATCAACTTCTGTAACGAACTAATCGCATCCTTGTTGCCGGTTTTCTTTATCACGTCCATCATTTTGACAAGTTCATTGTTTTTCATATTAATTGCTTTCATTGCGTCGTTTGCAACGTTTTGACGACTCAAAACATCGTCAATCTCTTTTATCTTATTTTCGTACTTTTGCAAGTTAGTTAAGTTATCCTCGTGATACTGTTTTGCAAGTTTATTCAGTTCTTTGTAACGTTCAATCACCTCCCCAATTCTGTCACGGAAAGCACTTGTCACGTTTTCTGTCATTTTAATTTGACTTTTTAATTCTGCCGCTTTTTGCTCCGTTTTTGACCACCAAGACCAAACAGTCCAAATCAAATAAACAAAACCGACAATCAAAGCTAGAGCAGTTATAATTATTGCAACAATCGCGCCGATAGGATTAGCCGCCATTGCGATGTTAAGTTGCCATTGTGCCGCCGTCCAGCCGTTTGTTCCGAATATTGCCGCGGTAATCATCGCGATTACAGTACCAAGTAAAGAAATAAAACCTTTTATTCCCTGTATAATAATCGAAGAATTCCAAAGAGCATGAAAATATGTTGTTGCTCCGTTCAACATTGTTTGTCTCGAATACAATAATCCAATTACAACAGTTAAAGCTGCAAACACAGCAACTGTCCGCGCAACAGTTCCGTACCACCCCTTGGAATTTTCGTTCCAAATTCCAGTAATTTTAACAAACCACTCACATACGTCTTTAAGTACTGACGACAAAATCATAAACGGCAAATTATTTACTGCCATTATCGTACTATTAAGTATTTGAGTTTGTATTTGCGCTTCGGAAGTCCTGCGTGTTAGCGTTCCAAGATTATCTGTTGCCTGCG
The DNA here is from genome assembly GCA_031264975.1 of Bacteroidales bacterium. Lineage (GTDB taxonomy): Bacteria > Bacteroidota > Bacteroidia > Bacteroidales > WCHB1-69 > JAIROC01. The sequence goes on along the minus strand of JAISDH010000472.1, from coordinate 1,215 downwards.
CAATTGCAGTATCTAGTCCTGTTACATTTCCTCCTCGATTAGCAAGTTCATTTCGTAACTCTTTTAATTTTTGTATTTGTTTTTGTGCTTCCATTACATTGTTTATCGTTGGAGTCATTTTTAGAATATCGCCTGCAACCCCTTGACCTAACCTGCCAACACTATCCCTCAATCTATCTACCATATTGGTAGCATCCCGCCAAAGTTGGAGATTTTCTGGAGTGGGAGATAAAGCATGCTTATCCTGCGCTTTTTTTATTGCGTCAAGAGAAATTGCATAGCCTTTCGACGCATCTTCTAAATTTTTCATTGAGGGTGTCGCAATTCCTGCCACTTTTGCTATATTATCTATAGAGTTGATAATATCTTGAGCATTTTTGGTTAAATCACCGAAATCCGACGAAATTTTAAGGGCTAAAGTTGCTATAGTTGCCATTTTTTGAAAGGGGGTTAAAATGAAAAATGATAAATATATTACATGGGAAGAATTCAAAAAATCAGTCAAGGAAGATCCGTTTTATGGAATTGGTATTATTTTAACCATAATTTTTATAATTATTGTTTTTATTTGTTTTATGTATAACGGCGGCGAAAGCAACGGTTTTCTTTTCTTTTAGATAACATTTACCGTCCCACGCGTATATTTTAACTGCTAAGGTTGCTATACTTGCCATTTTTTGAAAGGGGTTAAAAATGAAAAATGACAAAGATTATAAAAACGATAAATACTTCACGCCGAAAGAAGTTATAGAGCAATTCAAAAAAGAACCGCTTGTATTTTTTTTCTTTATTTTAATTCTTATATTGCTTCCATTAGCTCTTTGGTTTTGGGATGGAACAGTTCCTTTTTATTGCGGACTTTCCGTATTTTTGGAATAATATTTACCGTCTCCACCTTCCTATAAACCGTTTAACATTTTCTGCTTCGGAATTTTCGGTAAATTCTTTCAATACGTACTTGAATTTCAGTAAACAATCTTCAAGTTTGGGCAGTTCTTCCGTTTTACCGGTATTCACGGCAAGAATCATACTCGTTATTTCGTGTAACGTTTTTACAATTAGTGCCGTGTTGTAATCTGCCCGTTCCTGTCCAAATGGACCCGCTACCAATTCGTAGTGTTTCCATGATTGGTATTCCCGTGCGGTAATTCGGTCTTTTAATTCTTCAACAGGGATTCGCAACGAAAGTGATAAATTGTGCCAAAATTTCCATTG
>JAISDH010000457.1 GCA_031264975.1 Bacteroidales bacterium | reverse complement strand
TGCAACGCCTTTTAAAACTCGTTCACTCGTTTGGGGCGAATGATTATTCGTTCATTCGTCCACTATTCGTTCATTTTCTTGATTATATTCGGAATCAATTGTTCCGTAAGTATTTTTTACTCTTTAATGTTTGGGAGTTCCAAACCAAGACCTTTTTTCTTATCAACTCTTTTTAGAACCAAACCTAAAATCAATGCCGCTATGCCAAGCGCGACAAATACCAACATTGGATTTGTATAATTGTACGATACGGCGGCAACTTCCGGAGTCATTGTTTCTGCTTTTAGCGCTTCTGTAATGGCAGGATTTGATGCGTCCAAAATCTTGCCAATCAGTAACGGGAAAAGCCATAAACCGATATTTTGAATCCAGAAAATTAACGCATAAGCAGACCCGATAACTTTGTTATCAACCAATTTCGGAACACTTGGCCACAATGACGCAGGTACAAGCGAAAACGACGAACCAAGTACCAAAATGGTTATATATGCTATCACTACTCCGCTGATTGCGCTTCCTTTAAACATTGGCAAAACAAATGCAAATACCAAATGACATATTATTAATAGTATAGAACCAAGCATAAGCATTGACGCCGCTTTTCCTTTATTATCTACATATTTTCCAAGAATTGGCGTAACACCCACTGCTAATAACGGAAATACTGCAAAAACAGTTTCCGCCGACTGACGCATGTAACCCATATAACAGAAGATAATCAGGAATATGGCAGATGTTACCAACAGCGTTGTTTTTAATGTCTTTCTGCTGAAATTACTAATAAAGGCAGTAGCGGCAACAACCAACATGATAAGATACTGTATGACGATGCAGGGGTTAGACGCCCAAAAAGAGCCGTCAGCAGGCGGTACAAATGTCAAATTGCATTGCAGCATATTTACCGCATATTTCTGGAACGGGAAAATCGCCGAATAATACAGAACGCAAAGTAAAGCCACAAGCCAAAAACCACTGCTTGTTAGAATCTTTCCAATGTCTTTAATTTTAAATGGGTCGTCTTTTTCTTCCGCTTCGCCTGTTTGTATATCAAGTTTTTTATCTAAAAAGAAATAGACAATAAACATAATCAATGCAATCATCAGTAAAATTACGCCGAACGCAACCGAACGCGAAACGTCAACATGTCCGCCCAGTTTTGCAAAAACAGGCGAAAATATCATACAGGTAGCAACGCCCAAACGAGCCAAAGCCATTTCGGAACCCATTGCCAAAGCCATTTCTCTGCCTTTAAACCATTTTACAATCCCACGCGAAACCGTGATTCCTGCCATTTCAACTCCGCAGCCGAAAATCATAAATCCAACAGCCGCAAACTTGGCAGATGCAGGCATAGCCGCTCTAATAAGTTCTCCGGCGTCATTATACTTTGCTCCGTAAAACGGCGAAACGCCCAATTCATCAAATATGGGAATGTAATTCAAATTATCGGTAAACCATCGTTCCAATCCGGAACCGGTAAACATATCAGTTACCGCATACCAATTTATTGTTGCTCCGACAAGCATCACAACTCCTGATAAAATAGCAGTAAAACGCACGCCTATTTTGTCAAGAATGATACCTGCAAAAATCAGAAAGAAAATGAAAACATTTAAAAATGTTTCCGAACCTTGCATTGTGCCGAAAGCTGTAGAGTCCCACCCGCGAGTTGATTGCATCAAGTCTTTAATAGGCGAAAGTATATCCATAAAGATATATGAACAAAACATGGCAAAAGCCAATAGTATCAACGCCGTCCAACGAATTGCCGGCACGTCTTTAATTAGTTTTATAGATTTATTTGACATAGTGTAACATATTTTATATTATTATTAATTTTTATAACGTAACCATTTCCATAATTCTCCGTATGAGATTTTCTTTCCATACATCAATATTCCTGTTCTGTATATCTTGGCGGCAACCCAAATAGACGCCATACACGTTAATACCAATAAACTGCCTGATAAAAATATTTCCCACATCGGAACTACTTCGCTCCCTGCCGGAAGTCGTATCAACATGGAAATAGGCGATGTAAATGGAATAATAGACAACCAAAAAGCAACTCGTCCGTCCGGATTATCGGCAACAAGCGCCGATAAGACTAACGTCAAAACCAATGGAATTGTTAATGGTAAAAGAAATTGTTGTGTATCGGTATCATTGTCTACCGCCGAACCAACAGCGGCATATAAAGTTGCATATAGAAAATATCCTCCCATAAAATAGAACAAAAATAATACGATTAATTGAAGATAATTAATCTCTAATAAAGACTGTATAATCTCATTAGACTGCGATTGTTCTGTAACTGTAGAAAATAACCCGCCAACAGACGAATCCATTGCTACCTTTCCCTGGGGCATGTTTTGTATCATTTCCGTGGAATTGACCATATCTTTATCCAACATAAACGGCATACAAACCTGAAAGGCTATTACAATGGCTCCGGTCAGCATAATCCACAAGGCAATTTGAGTTAAACCAATAAGCGCAACGCCTATTATTTTACCTATCATCAGTTGCACCGGCTTTACGGAAGATACCATAATCTCGACAATACGATTGGATTTTTCCTCCAAAACGCCCCTTAATACCATAGAACCATACATAAAGATAAATATGTAAACCAAAAAACCTCCAACAAATCCTGCCACAAACCGAACGTCTCTGTCATAAGAAGCCTTTGTTTCTTCTTTTCCATTCTTATCAATATGCGTGTAGCCAAGAGTGATTAGTTCCGTTTGTTGTTCAATATAAAGGTCTAATGAATCTTTATTAATGTTGAAATCATGAATTAAAATCTCATTCGATAAGTTTCGTTTCATTGCCGCAAGGGCATTGGAGACAACCCCCGTGCCAAGTGTGGACGTAGAGTAAATCATTCCGCCAAGCATAAAGGTATTGTCGGGAATGTATAATAAAGCCGTATACTTTTTATCAATAACGTCCTTCTTTAAATCATTCGGATTGCCTTTTACGTAAAGATAAGATATGTCCTTATCATTGGAACTGTTGAGCTTGGAAAAGATATTTGTTTCGTCCAAAACGGCAATGGTTGTATGGTCTTTGCCATACATTGTAACCAATGCCGGAGTTACGATTAACGCCGCCAATAAAATGGGTCCTAATATCGTCATGATTAAAAAAGACTTCTTCCTAATGGCATGCAAATATTCTCTGCTTATAATAACCCCTATCTTATTCATTCTCTCTGCTTATATACTTTATACTTTCTTTATAGATACTTTTATGGAACAACATTTATTCGGCGTTTTCATTATGATCACGATTCCTGTGTGCGTTTGGCGTTTCGTTTACCAAATGAGGATTCGCTTCGATAAATTCAATAATGGTTCCCAGTTCATGGTGAAATCTCTTTAAATCTTCTTCCGGCACAAGTATTTTGTGTTTTTCATAAGAGATAACTCCGTTTTCGTCAAAATGACGTTTACTTTCTATTAATGTTAGATATATGTTGTTTTTCTTTGACGTCTTCAAGTCAAAGAAAAATGTTCTTCTTCCACAACGAATATATCTTGATACGATTTCATTACTATCTCTATTCTCTTTGTTTTCAATGCTTCTATTCTTATCCATTTCATTCATGATTTGTTATTAGCTTTCGTAAAAAATTAGGCAAAGATAAAGATATTTTTAATACATCGTCCTGAAATAGACGAAAATTTAAAGATATTTTTTTTCATCTACTTATAATCAGGTACTAACCAATACTGTTTTTTGTTCGCCGGCAACCCAATAACTTTTTATCAGGGACAGTTTTCTGTTATCTTCTTTACGGATGACTGCCTGCAAGAAGATATTGTCTTTTTCCATAGACGTTTCAATGTAACATTCTTCTCCAATGCGGGATTCGGAAATGAAATTCACGCTAATCTCACGAAGGACATGTGTTTGCTGAAACTCAAAAGGAATCCTGTCCATCGCCCATTGGACATAGCGGGTATTATTGACATGTTGATTCATATCTATATCGCTTGGCTTGACTGTAAATAATTTTCCGGCGGTAGAATGATTATCCGACAATCTTATTTTTTCCGGCTTTTGTTCAATCGCATGTCTATTGGGGTCAATGGGGAATTTTCCCAGAAAACTTTCCATTGATACGGGTTTATGATTCTGCATGTCTAATATATGCCAGGAAGATGTTGCGGTAATTACAGAGGTTTTATTGCCGTCAAAGAGTTCAAAGTCGCGGAAGGCGGTCAATAGTTCGGGTTGTTTTCCCCATGTTTCCAAGCGAATCGTTTCTCTCCATTCGGGCATGCGATGAATGATGAGATGTAGTTTTGCCAATATCCAAAACTCTTGTTTCAAGGCTAAATCATGCCACCCAAACCCTCGCGACTGTGCATGTTTCCACGCACTCTCCTGTAAAAAACAAAGAAGAGATACAGGCGTCAACCTTTGTTTGAAGTCAACATGATAAGAAGTTATTTCGTAGTTATCAACGTGTATATTGCTCACAAGTTTTGATTTTTCCTTTTAAACGGACATAAGCCGGTTTTATTATTTTCAGTCCGTTCATCCATCAATTATCGGACAGGAGGTGTTCG
>JAISDH010000444.1 GCA_031264975.1 Bacteroidales bacterium | reverse complement strand
GCCAATGTCATCAAATTAACCTATAAAAAAGCGCTGAAAGAGCGATATCAATAGCACATGGGTAACGTGCTGTGTCGTCAACGTCCTTCTCCCCATTATTAAGCCCCAACGGGGCGTAATCTGTTTTATTTCATTTGATTACGCCCCGTTGGGGCTTGGTAAATATTGTGTACATTCTGTCCGTAGGGCGTTGCCCTACGCTGTTGATTACGCTCTTTCAGAGCTTTCTACGTTTTGCCATCTTCCCTTCGTCCTTTCGCCCATTCGCCCCTTCGCCCTTCATGGCTTGCCTGCCTGCTGCTTGTTGCTTGTTGCCTGCTGCCAACTTCCCTTCGCCCTTTCGCCCTTTCGCCCATTCGCCCTTCATGGCTTGCCTGCCTGTTGCCGCCTCCCCTTCACCCTTTCGCGCTTTCGCCCCTTCGCCCTTCATGGCTTGCCTGCTTGTTGCCTGTTGCTTGTTGCCTGCTGCCATCTTCTCCCCCCTGTTGCCATCTTCCCTTCGCCCTTTCGCGCTTTCGCCCATTCGCCCTTTATCTTTTTGTATTATTTACAAAAAATATTCCGAGTGTATTGAAAAAAGTAGTAATTTCGCGTGCGATTTTAATGAATAGTTGTAAATGAAAATTTATCGAATAATCAAGAGGAAATGAAAATATTAGTTTTAAACTGCGGAAGTTCTTCTATCAAGTATCAGCTTATAGATATGGGAAATAATGCTGACGTGATGGCAAAAGGATTAATAGAACGTATAGGGTTGGATATGGGAGAATTTACCCATCGGGCAAAGGATAAGGAAAAATATTATACACAAGTTCCTATTCCTAATCATGAGGAAGGCATTCATTTAATGCTCAAAATGCTTGTTGATAAGACGTATGGCGTATTATCGGACGTTAACGAGATAAATGCGTGCGGACATCGCGTGGCGCATGGGGGAGAATATTTTTCCCAGAGTTCAATTATTGAAGAACAGGAATTAACATGGATTGAAAAACTTTGCGTTATCGCTCCCCTGCATAATCCGGGTAGTTTAATGGGATTGCGCGTTATGAAACGGTTGCTTCCCAAGATAAAGCAAGTTGGAGTCTTTGATACTTCTTTTCATCAAACCATGTCTCCAGAGGCGTTTTTATATGCAATTCCTTATGAGTACTATACCGAGCAGAAAATTCGGCGTTACGGATTTCACGGAACAAGTCATAAGTATGTAGCGCCCAAGGCGGCGACTTTGTTGGGGGAAGATTGGATGGATAAAAAAATTATCGTTTGTCATTTGGGCAATGGAGCGTCTATTTGCGCGGTAAATCATGGTAAATCGGTAGATACTTCCATGGGATTTACCCCTGTAGAAGGTTTGATTATGGGAACGCGTACAGGAGATTTGGATTTAGGCGTTTTACTCTATATTGCAGAAAATGAAAAATTGGATTACAAGGCAATGAATGACTTTGTAAATAAAAAATCAGGACTTCAAGGTATTTCCGGTGGCAAATCGGACATGAGAGATATTCGTGCAGGAAAAGACTCCGGCGATAAACGTTGCAAGTATGCCTTTGATATGTTTGCCTATCGGGTAAAAAAATATATCGGCGCCTATATCGCTGCCATGAACGGAGTTGATATTATTGCGATGACGGGAGGTATCGGAGAAAATGCCTGGTTTATGCGTGAAGCTATCTTTGAAAATATGGAATTTCTCGGTATCGAATTAGACAAAAGCGCAAACGAAGCATTTGCCGGTTCTGACGGATTGATTTCAACGCCCGCAAGCAAAGTAAAAGTGCTTTCCGTTACCACAAATGAAGAACTTGTCATTGCACAAGATACTTACAACCTGGTAAAATAGACAATCGTTCAAACCGATAAAGAGAAATGGGAGAAATTATCTTCCATTTCTTTTTTATCCTGTCTTGCGAAATTATAATTTGACTGCGCGCTTATCCGATAAATGCTATCATACGCTATGCCTTTATATCTAACAGAAAACATACATCATATTGGCGTTTTTTCCCTTTGGAAATTAACGGAAAATGAAGAAGAATTGCTTCAAATGAAAACGCTCTCCCCCGAAGAAAAGGATTATTTTCTTACCATAACAAATGGAAAGCGCAAAAAAGAATGGCTGACAAACAGAATCCTGTTGCGGCATTTGCTGGGCGAAAATTTCTCCCTGAATTATCTCCCTGACGGAAAACCTGTGTTATCCGCGCCTGCTTTCTTTGTATCTATTTCTCATTCGGAGAACTTTGTTGCCGTTTTTGTTTCCAAACACAAGGAAGTCGGTATTGATATTGAAAGAGTGCGAACAAATATGGAATCGCTAAAGCACAAATTTTTACTTCCCGAAGAATGCCAACGTATAAATCCTTCCGACAATCTGTTATTGCACCTTTATTGGGGCGCAAAAGAAGCCATGTATAAAATGTACAGTTCATTGCATCCCCTGTTTACAGAACATTTATCTCTCTCCCGCATTGACCGCCAGCAAAAGACGGCAATCGGAGAAATAAAGAAAGATGATTTTCATAAAACAGTAAACATTCTCTTTAGAGAGATAGAAGACAACCTGTTGGTTTGCTGTTTTGAAAACTAACTTCCGACAGACGTCCCAACATGTTATCATCCATAAATCGACGTTACACCAAATTGACTAAATAGAGATACAGATTATTGGTTTCAATACCCAATTTACCGGCGAGGCGATGTTTTTTCTTTTTCAAAGAATCGGGCAAGATGTTTAACAGTTTGGCGATTTCCTTTGTTGTCAGATTGAGATAAAAGAAGGAAAGCAATTGTATTTCATTCGCCGTCAAATCGGGATGCTTTTCTTTTAAAGTGTTGAAAAAAGCGGGGTTGATTTGTTCAAAATAGGATAGAAAATTATTTTGAGAAGATTCCTTTTGTTGGGATTTCAGCTTTTGAATCGTTTCCTGCAAAAGCGGATTTTCATTCTGTTTTGCGATGTTGGAAAGGATAAGAATCACCTCTTCATACAACTTACTACGATTGGATTCTGATAATGCTTTCGTTGTCAATTGTCTGTTTTTGATTTCTATTTCATTGTTCAGACGTTCCTGTTCCAAAAGAACCAAGACTTCCTGTTCTTTCAGTTGTTGTTCCAGTAATATTTTTTTATTCTTTTCTTTTTCCAGCTCCAGTTCCATGATTTTCTGAGCATTCTCAGCAATTATTTTACTTTGCTTATTCTTTGACGACTGTATGCGCAACAACCAAACAATGGTAAACGACAGAACAGACAGGAAAGCAATAATACAGATAAAAATGGTTCGGTCTATTTTCTGTTTTAATTTGCTTTGAGCCAATTCTTTTTCCGCATGGAGAAAATTAATTTTTATCTGATTGTTTAAAATCCTGTCTATCTCATTGATTTTCGCCAAAGAATCCTTTGCTATCATCACCGAATCCTGATACTGAATGGCAAGAAGCAACATCTTTTTTTCTTTATACAGTTCCGACAGATGTTTATAAATTTCAATTTTGTTCACCAACAAAGGATTGTTATTGAGGGATTCATGAGCAAACTGAATCGCTTTTTGCAAGTTCTTTTTCTTGTAATATATTTTTGAAAAGATAAACAGAAACTGTGATTTTATATCGTCAATTTGTCTATCAGAAAAGTTGTTCATCATTTCCAAAGCCCACTGTTCAGCAGCGTCATATTGTTCTTTCAGATACAGATTTTCAATTTTGATAGTTTGGGCATGTGTCAATCCTATTATATTCGATTGGTTTTGTAACATCTGTAAAGAAATATCTATATATTCCGTAGCCAGTTCAAATTCTCCTGTTTCATTGGCTGTAGCCGCTAAATTCATGGCTATTTGTCCCATTCGCAAGCTATCTCCCAATTGACAGGCAATCATATAAGCCTTTTTTATATACTCTTTCGATTTGTCATACTTCCCTTCCAATGAAAATTGTCTGCCAATGTTATTGAGAACAATAATTTTTCCGATAGCGTTGGATTCTTTAACGGCAATATCGTAAGATTCCATATAACAATCCATTGCCTTATCGTAATCCAGAATATCAGTATATAGCAGTCCCATATCATTTAATACGTCCATTTGTAAGTCTTTCCATTTATTTTCTTCAGACAACGTTCGCATTTCTAATAGATATTCCAGGGATTTGGAATAATTTCTGCTCATATATTCTTTCTGATATAATTTCGAGAGCCTGTTGTAATAAGCCCGTGTATTACTGTTTTCTGCACAAAGAGACAATACAGCGAGAAAAAACAAGGCGCTGATTTTTATCGGATTATTCATTTTCTTCATCGAATTTTAATCAATATTAAAACATTGCAAATATACAAGAAAAATCAATAAAGAAAGCAGAACGCGCACAAATAATGCTATTTTCTACGCAAGGAGCAAGGCGTAAGATACAAGGAACAAGGTACAAGGAACAAGGGAGAAGTTGTCTGAATCAGGATTATCAGGATTAAAGGATGAACAGGATTATAAATAATGGTTAGCGATTGGCGATTAATGATTAATATTTTTTGTTTTACTTCTCTGTTCATTCGTCTCTTTCGTTTCTTCGCCATTATACCTTGTGTTGTGTGTCTTGCGTCTCGTATCTTATGCCTTGCGCCTTACGCTTTGTCCCCTGTACCTTGTTCCTTGTCCCCTGTACCTTGTTTTCTGTTTATTGCAATAAAAAAAGTCTTCAAACCTTAAAATAAAAGCTGAAGACTTTTTTATTCATAGAAAATTATTATGACTGTAGTCAGTAGGGGAATCGAACCCCTGTTGCAAGGATGAAAACCTTGTGTCCTAACCCCTAGACGAACTGACCATAATAGATCATGAACGAGTGCAAAGGTATAAAAAAAAACAATACGATTTGCATTTTTTCTAAAAAATTTTTTTCACTCTGTATCTGCCTGAAAACGAAATCCCAATCGTTTGGCAGTCTTTATCGGCATACGCTTATTGTTTATTTCAAGCATATCTTGAATGGTAATTTCTTTCACCATTTCGTATGGCGGAACCAATAAATCGAAATTTACCGCGTACTGAATCGCAGAATCCAATACCAACGCCGACATTTGTTCATCGAAGACAACTGTATTGAAATTGTTGTAAATTTGAGCCAGCTCCCGTTTTCCGTCTATATAGCAATGATTTTCAAAATTGATAAAAATACGTCCTATCAGATAGCCCGTATCATTATATCTATTGTAATAGAGTGAATCGGAAAGAAAATTATAGATGCTAATCATCCCACAATAAGCGCGGTCTTTGTTTTCACGAATATATGGGGTTTTCATCAGTTCGTGGTCTCGATTAAATTCAAAAACATTGCTATGCAAAACAAAGAAAAGAATATCGCTCCCAAACTGTAACGAAAAAGTCTGGGATTGCGAGCTTTCATATTTCACATTTATATTTGAATCGGGATAAGATGAATGATAAACATTAGAAAATTGATTGGCTTTCTTTTTAAACAAATCAAAAGCGGCTTCGGTCTTTTTGAAGACGTCCATTTTCAGTGTTCCTTTTTTATTGATTTGATTGCATATCAGTTTTGTTTTTTCTTTTATTTCTTTTGCTTCCATTGTTTGATGGTATATGTTAGAACTTGTTTAATATTTTTCGTTTGCCATTAAGGTTGTTGGAAATACTTCAATTCGCACTTCCCTTCTTTTATCACAACAAAAGAATCGTGTTTCTGCCAATCGCCAACATTCAGGTAATGGGACTTTTCATTTAGCGCAAAATCCAACGGATAATGTCGATGTCCGAAGATGAAATAGTCAAAATATTCTTCTTCCAGCGCTTTCCGACAATAATGAATAATCGGTTCGGAATCCTCTCCCCAAAAATAGGAATCCTTTTCCAAATGAGCATTTCTGCTTTTGACAGATACCGCGCGAGCAATAGCAAATGCCCAACGAGGATGCAGAGCGCCAAGTAAACGCTGATTTATCTTTCGACTATATATCCATTTGATAAGTAAATAACCTTTATCATGAGGGTCTAAAGCATCCCCATGCCCAATCCTTACCTTATATCCATTTATTTTAAAATCATGAATGCCGCGCAATATCTGCAAACCGATTTCCTCTTGCAGATAACCAAAATTCCACATATCATGATTGCCCAATACATAATATATTTTCACGCCTCTGTCCGCCAAAAAGGCTAACTTTCCAAGAAACCGAATATTGTCTCTCGGAACAACGTCTTTATATTCAAACCAAAAATCAAAAATATCTCCCAACAAAAACAAATGAGAGGCGTCGTTCTCTATCGAATTGAGAAAAGAAAGCACTCTGCGTTCCCGTATGCAACTCTCCTGTCTGTCAGGTAATCCAAAATGGCAATCTGCCATAAAATAAACATTTCCTTTTATCTCTTCCATGAAGATTTTATCAAGGTTGCAAAGATACATTTTTGAAACGGAAATCTTATAAATACAAATAAAAAATTAAATCCGAAAGCAAATAAATATATAGCGAAACATGATTTCGATTGAAAGAATCCTTTTGCGCAGAGAAATATTCTTTATCTACAAAATGAAAAAGGGAAGAAATAAACGTCTAAAGAGGAATTTAGGTAATGATATGGTTTTGCTGTCATATTTTCACGGATTTTCGTACCTTTGCAGAAATTTTTTAACACGTGAATAAACAAAAACTGTATATTGAAACGTATGGTTGTCAAATGAATTTCTCAGACAGTGAAATTGTCGTCTCTATTCTTGCCGACGATTATGATATCGTTGAACAAACGGAATCAGCAGATTTAATTTTAATCAATACCTGTTCCATACGGGATAATGCCGAGCAACGCATATTCAAACGACTGTCCGAACTGAACGCACTCCGAAGGAAAAATCATCGGTTACAAATAGGAATCATCGGATGTATGGCAGAACGTCTGAAAGAAGAACTTTTCGATAAAGGAAAGGTAGATATCATTGTTGGTCCCGACGCTTATCGGGAATTACCCGACATGCTCAAGAATGACGGTACTGCAAATATGAATATTCTGCTTTCGGAAATAGAAACATACGAAGATATTTCCCCTGTTCGCTACGATTCCAACGGCATATCCGCTTTTGTCAGCATCATGCGTGGGTGTAACAATTTTTGTTCTTATTGTGTTGTTCCCTATACTCGAGGCAGGGAGCGGAGCCGCAATCCTCAATCCGTTATTGACGAAATAAACCGTTTATTTCGCGAAGGATATAGAGAAGTGATGCTATTAGGACAGAATGTAAACTCATACCGTTTTGAAAAGACGGATTTTGCGGCATTGATAGCGTCTGTTGCAAGTATTAATCCTTTGTTAAGGGTACGTTTTGCCACTTCTCATCCTAAAGATTTGTCAAATGAACTCATAGAAACCATGTCTTCCTTTCCGAATATTTGCAAAAGCATTCATCTTCCCGTTCAATCCGGCAATGACGACGTATTAAAAAGAATGAACCGCCAATACACTCGCGAAAAATATCTAAACAGAATTGAACATATCCGTAAATACATGCCCGAATGCACTATCAGCACGGATTTGATTACGGGTTTTTGCAACGAAACAGAAGAAGAACATCAAGATACCTTATCTTTAATGCAATTGGTTGGATTTGACTACGCTTATATGTTTCGATACTCCATGCGAGAAGGAACCGC
>JAISDH010000330.1 GCA_031264975.1 Bacteroidales bacterium | reverse complement strand
GCGTCAATGGCAATTTCTTTGAAAAATCGGTCAAATCTAAATTCACTGTTTGGAAGTTCATCGTTTTTTTTCATCATCCAAATATTACCGGCGTCAATAAACAAACCTAAGTGTATCATCTTATAAACAGGAACTCTGTATTCCAAATTGGTTTCAAACTTAATGTCTCCCACTTTTTCCATTGTAACCAACAAAGCGCTGGTATCTACGTATGAACCGGGACCGAGCGTTCGCAATCTCCATCCTCTCATACTGTTTGAACCGCCTAAATAAAAACTCTTTTCAAATGGCAATACAGAAGAATTCATTGTCGGTAAACCCATTCCGAGGGTAAGATGATAAACCAGAGCAGATTTTTTATTTTGCAATATGTTATATGTAAAATCCAAGTCTACCGTTATCCCACTTGCAAACGGGATTGCCCAAATGGTATATTGTTTGTATTCATTTTGATATTGTTCGGTTAATTTTCCAAACATCCGCATAATGCCATACATTAAATTTCCGTAGGTATCAAACCGTATCCGAAATACATAGCGGCGAGCATCCTGCATAGTTATCCGATAGTTGCTTCCCAACAAAAAGTGGTCTTTATATTTTTCCAAAATTCGCTGACTGAACATATATCTACTAATAGAGGCGTCAAAAAGAGAATCCCTATACATTTTTATTAAATTGAAATCCAATGCCGATAAGGAATGATGTATACGTCTCCCTGATTTTCGTTCGCTCCATTCGTAAGAAAATACAAAATTGGTAAGTAACCTTGAATAAAATTGTTGTATTAAATAGTCTCCTCCCAAATTCATCCGGGTTTTGGGTCTGAACGATTTGGGTATCTTTTGCTGTTTAATGGGAAATAAAAAACGGGGAAATTCCAGCATTATATTCCCGCTTATGCCGAAATTTTGAAAATTCGCTTTGGAGGAATCCATTCTTAATTCCTGTGTATATTTTAATGAGAAAGTAAAGATTTCTGCCGCCTTAAATAGATTTTTATTCCGATAAGACAATTCACCGGTTGCTCCAAATATACCTCCGGAGTTTTTTACCAATAAATCAAAACCCAACGATTGTCTTTTTGATTTGGTCAATTGAATCTGACAATTCAAATAGCCTGTATCTCTTATAAAATTCTGTTTACTTTCTTCTGTTTCGGTATAGGCTACTTTAATAAAATTAAAATTACGCATCTCCGAATAACGATCATACGTATTGCGCGATGCACGGTTCGAATACATATCTCCGGTAGAAAAAAAGACAGGATAAGTCAAAGCAGAAGGACGATATTCCTGTTGATTCTTCGGATAAAATAAAACAATGTGATTTGTGTCTTGCGTTTTCTTTATTATCTCCACGTATTGAATCGTATCTAAAGAAGAAGATTCATCCCAATCGGAAAAATCATATATTATATTAATCTTGTCTATGATGTAACGGCGATGTTTGCCTTCCACAAGCGTTGTATCGTTGGTTCTGTAGTATGGATTGGAAATAATGAACTTTAAATTTAACCAATATCCATTTAAATTTGTATCCACTTCATAACGAATATACGTTTTTGAAAAATTATAGTAACCGGCATTTAGAAAGCGTTCCGTAATTTGTTCTCTTCGCTCTTCCATGTTTTTTACGGTAAAAATATCTCCGACCTGAATTTGCGAAGAAGCTGTATCTCTGTATACATAACTTGCTATATCTTCCGGTACTTGGTATGTTATATGGTTTATTCGATAAGGCTCTCCTGATGTGATATAGTAAAAAGTCCTTGCGCGTTTTCCTCTGATTTTCACTTTATAATCTACTTCGGCATTAAAATATCCCATATTGTGCATCATCAATTTAACTTGTGCCAGAGAATAATTAATTAAAGAAGAATCCAACAATACAGGCGCTTTGCCAAAGTTTTTTTGTATCCACAATCGAAATCTATCCAGTTGAGCGGCATAATAATCATTGCTTGCCGTATCTAATAATACGGGATATTTTCCAACAGTAGCGCGCACATTCTGTTTAAACTTTTCATATATTGGTTTCTCTTTTGGAATCATTGCCTGATAAATTCCTACATTCCAAAAGAATAGTCCAAAGGTACGTTTATTTGTGCGTGGACGAACCGAATATAAAATATCGCTTGTAGGTATATTTTTTTTATCAGCAATAATTTTATTTTTAACCAATAAATATTCCGACTCCTTTAATTTGCGTTCGGGAAGGCAGGACGTAAATAGAAAAGAAAACAATAGAATACAGAGGAGAAATACAATTTGTATTTTACCTTTATATTGAATGAATTTTCTTTTGCATTGAGGCATCTCTATTTTTCTATCTTATATCAATGAGTTCTACACCCGGATATTTTGCCAAATCAAATGAAAACTGTTCATCGGACAGGCTTTGATTAATCACAAATTTATTTACGACATACGTATATTGTATGCCTTCTTTTTCGTAAACGGTAAGTCGCATGAGTTGTTTTTTTGTCTTATCCAACACCAAGCGAACTTTATAATACGAACTTGCCTCCAAAGGAGTAAGGTCTATGACTTGAATTAAGATTCCTTTTTCGATGACTTCCCGAATGAAATTAGATTTGTAATATTTTTCATAGTTTTGTATCATATTCAAAGGGTTCATCATTTGGTCATCGTCTTCTTTATCGTACAAAGATACGGTAACTTCCTTTTGTTCCGGCAAATAATTCCACAGATTTGTTCCATCGCAACAGATAAGTTGTTGTCCGGTTTTAAGTACGTATTTATTTCCCTTAACCAGGACAGAACCGGTTATTTCATCGATAAATTTCTCATTCTTTTCCGAACGAAAAGTAAAATCAATACTTATGCTGGAAAAAGAAGATAAATTTCTCTGCAATTCTTTCAATATAGCAACTGATTCCATATCCTGATATTTACGCGTCTGAGCAGGTTGTTGAGCAAAGACGAAGTAAAAAAATAACTCCAAAACTATTAGTATTCCTGTTTTTTTCATCTTAATCCGAATTAACGGTTGTCAAATTAAATACATCGTAAATTATTTCTGTCTTCATATTTTATATTTCACAATAACAGAAATATTTCCCTTTTATTATCAGTAACGGAAAAAGAGATTAAATCTTTTTCAAATATCACGATAATCCTTTTTCTCTGCCG
>JAISDH010000264.1 GCA_031264975.1 Bacteroidales bacterium | reverse complement strand
GAAGATTGTATAGAGATTCTCAATAACGATGAAAGCCGGAATATCAATTGGATAAAAGACCCTATGAAGTATCTTGCAAAAAAGAATTTTACCCGGGTCTTTTCTTTCCAGCTTTTCCAACTTTCAGAAAGAGAAGCAAGTCTACCATTTTTTCAAATGCGTGGAGAATGGAAAGAAAAACAAGGCGATTATCAAGGAGCTTTGGAGGACTATGAGAAAGCCATCTTTTTAGATGATTCCAACCCAATTTTTTATGTATTAAAAGCAGGGATCTATGAAAAATTAAAGACCTCGGAAATGGCTCTTGAAAATTTTGATATAGCATTGTCTATCAATCATAACAGAGAATGTTTAAGTAAATTAGGATTGAACGAAAGACAAGTTGATGCGGTGTTGTATGTCAAAGAAAAAGGAGAAATAACAACTTCGGCATACACAAAGCGCTATGGTATTGCAGAAAGAACAGCAAGACATGATTTAAATGAGTTGGTTGACAAACAAATATTTAAACGAACCGGCGAAACAAATCTTGCAAAATATGTATTGCTTTGAAAACTGTTTTTGCCGAAGTTTTGCCGGAGTTTTGCCGAAGTTTCCGAAGTGGAGATTAAAATCGTTGATGACATCGTCGAGACCGTTAGCGCTTTAATTGCAATGCAGAAAATTAGAAAAACAGGTTTGTATCAATAATAATTTTTACTGTGGGGTTATTTTTCGAATTTGGCGACATTTTGCTTCCACCACTTACGGTTGATTTTACGCGCCAGCGCATCCGCTTCGGATTGGGGAGCGGTGTTATTAGCTGTCAGTTCCCTGTAGCGTAGATAGTCTATCAGATCCTGCATCCGTTCCGTATTGGCCGTAAAGGGGAAACGAATGACAATCTCGTCGGCTGTTCTTTCTATGATCATGATGTTTGTTTTAGTTGTTTCCTGCAAATGTATGGATATTTTTGTGACATGCAAGACTTTTATGCAATTTGACAAAGCAGAAGAGCTGCTTTTAGTCCGGCGCAGTTTTCGGACTGCGCTGAGCTGGAAGTAAAGCGGGTTTTAAGTTCAAGCCCTTTCACATAACTTGCTAGGTAACTGCATTTTTTCGTATGGCATAACTTTTTCCAATGCATCAGCCCCGAAATATCCCCTGCGGGATTTCGCGCTTCAATTAAAGTTTCCTATATTTGCATCAAATTTCGCCGCCGCGAAAATAACGGCGGCGATAAAAGCAAATACCGTATGAAGTTTTATAATCGAGAGCAGGAACTGGAGCTGCTGGCTCACACGAGAGACGTTGCGTTCAACAACCATTCTCAAATGACTGTTTTAACCGGACGAAGACGTATCGGTAAGACAAAGCTGGTTTTGAAAAGTTGTGAGAATACCCCTACCGTGTATTTGTTTGTCGGAAGAAGCAATGAGGCAACTTTATGTTCCCAATCTGCAGAAACGGCAAGCCGCGCACTGAATACATACATCCCATCCGGGACGACCTCTTTTGTAAGTCTCTTTGAAGCATTGATGACGGTCGGACGAAATGTATCGTTTAATTTAGTCATCGATGAATTTCAAGAGTTCTTTTACATCAACCCCTCCGTATATAGCGGGATACAGGACGTTTGGGACAGGTATAAAGACGCCACTCATGTCAATTTCATAGCGAGCGGTTCCGTCTATACATTGATGTACAAAATATTTATGGAATATAAAGAGCCTTTATATGGACGCTGCGACAGTGTTGTCAAATTGAAGCCTTTTAATACAGCCGTCCTTAAACAGATACTCTCCGATTATCATCCCCGCTATACGAATGATGATCTTCTGGCTCTCTATACGCTAACCGGGGGAGTTCCCAAATACATGGAACTTTTGCTGGACAGGGAATGTTTCACCGTGCAGGAAATGATCGATGCCATCATACGGGAAAATTCTATTTTCCTCGAAGAAGGAAACGTTTTGCTTATTCAGGAATTTGGAAAGAAATATGGGAATTATTACGCGATCCTTTCAGCCATCGCTTCGGGGAAAAACACCGCTTCCGGGATCTCGGAATCAATCGGCAGTGCCGGTGTTGGAGGCTTACTCCAGCGTCTGGAAGAAGATTATGAGGTAATTGCCAGGAAAAGACCCGTACTGGCTAAAGAAGGTACACAAAATGTGCGGTATGAAATCACCGATAATTTCCTGCGTTTTTGGTTTAGGTATATTGTCAAATATCAGGATTATGTACAGGCCGGATTATTTTCAAAACTCGCCGAAACCGTAAAGGCTGATTATCCCACTTATTCCGGTTTGACACTGGAACGATACTTCCGTGAGCAATTGAAAGAAAAACAGATGTATAAAAACATAGGCGCCTGGTGGGAAACGTCTAAAGGAAAAGATGCGGATCGGAATGAAATAGACATTGTTGCCATTTCGGCGGAATCGCACAAAGTATTTATTGCCGAAGTAAAACGTCAACGCAAGAATTTTAAGCCGGAACTGTTTCAACAGAAAGTCGAAGTTATACGTACCAGGTTATTCTTCAATGATGAAATAGAAACAGCCTGCCTGACTCTTGAAGATATGTAATTTTTTCACCGTCCTGC
>JAISDH010000276.1 GCA_031264975.1 Bacteroidales bacterium | reverse complement strand
AGCAGTTTCAAGCGTGGATACATCATAGAAAGCCATATCGTATGCTCCATATTGTCATCGTAATGCTCAAACGCGCTTCCGGTGTTATACGGCGGGTCTATGTAGATGCATTTCACCTGTCCGGCATAGAAGGGCAGCAGGGCTTTCAGGGCTTCGAGGTTGTCGCCTTGGACTATAATGTTTCCCGTATCCGGGTCGCCCTGGCTGTATTGCTCTTCTTCCACCAACAGGCGGTATTCGGCGTTGGCGGCAGCTTTGAGGTCTTGTTCGCGGGTTAGCCAATGGAGGGTGGGCATTTAGGGGCGTTCCTTTGAGAGATAGAGTACATGGACATAACCACCACAGTACGGGAAAGCATTTTCTTTATGGAAGTGGCTCGAGTTAATGATTTTTTATGATCGGGCATAGGACATCTCCTTATCGATTATTGCCTTTTATTTAGAAAATAACAACTGGACTTGCTATCCAACAAATCAAAAAAGTCATCTTCAACTATCATATTTTGCAAACCAAATTTCATTTTATTACTTTCTTTGTAATATACATCGATATGATATTGTGGATGTAATTCACTAGTATGTTCAACATCATTATCAAAACGGATATATCCTTCCTCGAAGGTTAGCAATTCAATAATAATATTCCAAATATCTGTTTCCTCGTAAATATCTTCCAGCATATCCAAAAAAGTAATAAGATTATTTGAAGCGAGAATATTCTTTCCGGAAAATAATTCCATAATTGTTGATATAATTCTACTATCAATGTTTTTATCGAAGTTATCATATACCATATTTCCATTCAAACTATTGCTAATAAAAAAAGGGAAATTAATAGAAAAGAACTTTTTCTCGGAGAAGAAAAAGAGCCGCTTCATTTTATCAATATGTAGTACCATTTTGCCTTTCGGTTTTTCGGTGGCGGTATTAATATTGTTAATAATTATCCTTATTGATTCTAATAATAACATTATAATATCCACACGATTCCGAAGAGGTTTAAAGAATCTACTCAGTGATATTTCATTTAAATAAAAGGTCATTGTTTTCATTTGCTTTTCATCTGCTCAATGTTGAATTTTATCCATGATGTTATTTTTACTTTATCGATAGGATCATCATCATTAAAAAGTTTTATATAGGAATCAAACAATTTTTGCGTATCTATCCGTGATATTTTTGTTTTTTCACAAATTTCAGAAAAAGTGTCATATAAAGATATCTGTGATTCATGAGCTTCCAATTTTGTCTTTATTTCATCCCTTTCCTTTTCGGAAGGTTCTTTGATACACATGCAGCCATCATTATATATTTTGTTTAGGCCGCTTTTCAATTGTCCTTTTAATTCAATGTCGATCGGCTGTGTAATAATTAATATGGATTGAATGAATGACCGTGTAAGCATTGTATATAATGTATTTCGATATCTGTACGAATCAAAAATATTTGATGTGATGCATATAACAAATGGAAATTCCAAGCCCTTCGCATTGTTAGAATTTGAGAGTAGAATCATATTAGGCAACACTTGTTTTGTTTCATACGCCCTATTGACAGGCCAACCATATTTATCTTCAATACGTGCAACCATCTTATCGGCTATTGAATAAACATAATTATTGCTATCAATAAAAATAATTGCTATATCGCCGGGTTTTACGGTTTCATTTTGCAGTCGAATATTCTGTATTTGATTTAGCACAATCTCTATTGTTTCATCCTGAGTTAAAGAATCGCCAAATAGTAATTTTACACTTTCAAAACCGTTTATATCCAATTCTTCGAATCTACGCAGGGGCTCTCTCCGCAATGTATACATGCCTTCTTTGTTCTCAAATTGATACCCACAAGCTTTCCATTGAGAATCATCCAACCAACGCAATTTGTTTTCTTCAAAAAGCCCCATTCCAAGTGCATGTGCAAACATCAAAGTTCTAGGATCGGTCCGATAACACTTACTCAACAAGAAATCGGGCTCTGAAATCATTTGATTGTCGCGTGAGAATATATCTTGAAATATATCTCCCGCAATATATACAGTTGAACTTGTTACCATTTTTACGAGATCAAAAAAAGACTGAGGGAAATCCTGCGATTCGTCGATAAAACTATAATCAAATGCATACTCAAATTTGTCCTCATCGGAATTTTTAATATTCTGAATGCTTTCTAAAGCTGCTATGCAAAATGTATCAAACGTTGTAGATCGGGAATACATATTAAATGGAATGTTGTAAAATCCGCAAATATATCTATAAGCTCCTGAATACATATTGGCATATGAACCCCATGCATGAAAACAAAAAAGTCTACTGTCCCACTCTATTTGTTGTTCAACTTTCATGAAATTGAAAAAATTCGGTATTCGGTCTTTTAGAGAGTCCGACAAAACTTTATTCCAACATGTGAATAAAATCTTTGACTTTTCATCTTTAATATATAAATCTTTTAACTTTTGCAACAACAATTCTGTCTTACCTGTTCCAGACAAACCTTGAATAGTTATCATTTCTGAGTCTGACTTATTATATATAAAACGTGTTTGATCGCCATCGTAAAGAATTATTTTCTGCTTTATTTTGTCAAGCAATGTTCTTGGAACATCGTCTTGCACTCTGTCAATGTCATTAATACTGCCAGTGAGTAGCGAAATCAATAAATCACAGTTTTTTTGCCATTTTGGGTCTGATATCTGCATATCGTACAATATTTGCTCTAATTGGTCAAACTCAAATGATTCTACTTTATTTGTAGCTTGCAATTTCCACTCTTTGGGTCTTCCCAAAATTTTCTTATATTCATATTTATCAGAAATTATTCCAAGATCTTCTACGAAGTCTTCATAAAATTCCTCAAATGCATCTATCGGTTCACCGAGATTTATAAATACTATTTTTGACTTGGGTATTAATAAAACAACAATTTCTTTTTGCCCATAAGTATATTTATTTTCTCCAAGTGGCTTGTCTATTAAATAGACTTGCAAGTGCTTATCTACCGCATATTTCTCAAGATAATCTATAATCTTTTCTGTTTGTTCGTTTTTTACAAAATTTGAAAAAAAATAACTTGAAGTCACCTTAAATTCTCCTAACTTAGTTTATATCAACCAATATCATAAGCAGATCAATTATAGTCTAATATCAACAAAGAAATAACCCCTCTTCGTGAGGATAGCTGAAAAACCCGCACAGTTTGACACATACACTTCGAAACGAGGAGAAGCACCCCCATCCACTAACAACAGCAGAGTATCGTAAAATCACGCTCGTACCTTCCACTATGCTATCCATCCTACTTTTTTTTGGACTAAAGAGTCCAAACATACAATTAACTATATCAAAACCACAAAAAAGAGTATAGCGGGGCTAAAACACGTAACCCTGTATGCACCAAACTAACCAACAACACCACGATGGCGCGACTTACCCTTCTGGAGTTTTGCTACGCAAAACGCCACGCTTGGATCACGTTCACCCCGGCTTGCCGGGGTGCTACCGCGCAAGGGATTGGAGGGCGCGGAGCGGTCACGCCGTGCAACGGCGGGACGGAACCCCCGCAAAGCCCGGTTTTCGGCGCAGCCGAAAATGCGCCCAACAACTCATTATTATCTTTTATCTCTTATCTATCTGAACCATCACCCGTTCCCCACGGTTATCTTCACGGTGTTGATCCGGTGGCCTTCCACGGCGGTGACGAGGAAGGTGAGGTTTTTCCAGGCGATTGTTTCGTCTTGTTCGGGGATTTTGCCGAAGAGGTTGAAGACAAAGCCGCCGAGGGTGTCGAAGTCGGCGGCGGGGAGGTCGAGGCCGGTTTTTTCGGCGAGGTCTTCGAGGTTTACGCGGGCGTCGCAGAGGTAGGCGCCGTCTCCGGTGTCGATGACGTCCTCTGTTTCGTTGTCGAATTCGTCTTGGATGTCGCCGATTATTTCTTCGAGGATGTCTTCCATGCAGACGATGCCCGCTACGCCGCCGTATTCATCGACGACGACGGCGATATGCACCCGTTTCTTTCGGAATTCGCGGAGGAGGTCGTCAATGTGTTTTGATTCGGGGACGAAAAAGGCGGGACGCGCGAGGGCGGCGATATCGAAGCTGCCGTTTGTCACGAGGCAGCGCAGCACGTCTTTCACATAGAGGATGCCGATTATGTCGTCGATGCGGTCGTCGTAAACGGGGAAGCGGGTGTGGTCGGAGGCGATGATGCG
>JAISDH010000221.1 GCA_031264975.1 Bacteroidales bacterium | reverse complement strand
TATAATAGATAAAGCAATCCAGTACCAGTTTTTGAGAAGTATTTTCAAATAGTCAGTGATTACTATTTCGTAGCTTTCCGATTGTTCGTTATTTGTTTGAGACATTTTTTATCTGATATTATTTATTCGTGTTATAAGAGAAATGAATAGACTGTGATACGGTCGTGTATTTGGGACTATTATTTATATCTGTTTAATTTTTTCCGGTTTGTGTTGATAGGTTCTATATAGATGAAATCGTTTTGTTGTAGATAGTAGGCGGGGGAATGAAAGAGTTCAGCCGTTCTCAGGTCTACGTTATAGATTTTTCTTTCGCCGTTTTTTTCCCGTATTACTTTCACCTTATTTCTGTTTCCATAAATGGTCAAGTCTCCAGCCATGGCGATAGCTTCGAGCAGGGTAATATAATTTTTCGTTATTTCGTACACGCCGGGGTTTAGCACTTCTCCGGTGATGTAAATTTTCAGGTTGATGGGTCGTACGGTTACGATAGGATTATTGATATAATTTTCTTCGATAAGTTTGTCTCTAATGAGTTTGGCAAACTGTTCTTTTGTCAGTCCTGCCGCGTACATTTCTCCCAAAGTAAGCAAATCGACATATCCATTTTCATTAACCGTATAATAAAGATGTTGTTGTTTGGAGTTGATAATTGTTCCGTCGGCGGAATAGGACACGGGAGAAAGATTAAAAGGCAACGTCAGTTCAGGCGTTTTGCTTGAGACGACAATAAAGAGCATGTCGTAGGGCTGAATAGTTATTTCCTGATAGTTGTCTATCTTTGTTGCCGTGTCTACGTTGGCGTCTTGGAGATACAATATTTCCTTGTATGAATTACAGGAATAAAATAGAATAGCGCTGAATAATATAGATATTAGTAATTTATTCATCCTTGGTAATGTTATATGCTTTTTTGGTTTTTATCTGGAATAAAGCGGGTCAATTTTTACAAAATAATATGAACTGTTTTTTTGCAAAGATACAAAAAAAATGGAAAGACATAGAGGGATTAGCAATAAATTAGCCATAAAGTGCGTAAAGCATAAAGACTATTCCTTACGGTTGAATGGAAATAAGGTTTGATTTCTTGGGCTTTCCTATGGATATTCAAAAGAATCCGTTCAATGACCGGATAGTTTTTCTTGTGTTGAATTTCGTTTTAGCGCAAGCAAGTAGCATATTTAAATGAGGGAAAGAATGGAAGGAAAAACTAATTTTGCACGTAAATTATATTCATTATTATCAGCCGTTATTTTGGTTGGGTTATTGTGTTTCTTTGTTGCAAGGCAGTTCAATACATACGAAAAGAGTATGCAGGACAGGGCTAAATATCTTATAAAAGAGATTGAGCAATATAAAAAAGCAACAGGAAGATTGCCCGATTCATTGACCGAAGTAGTAAACGACAAACAATACAGTGAGATTTTTATTTTGGAAAACAAAGACAATAATTACTATATTTTACGTTTTCAGCTAAGAAATAATTGTGATAAGGTATATCACTCCAAACAACAAACATGGTTAACAGAATGTCATTGATAATGACGCAAGCAAATCACTTTCATAATAATAATAAAGATGAACAGAAGAAGAAGAAAAGAAAAACCGCAACAAATAGGTACTGAATTTAGCGCTCGTATTTTGGCAGAATTTAGCAAGAGCCCGTATCAATATTATAATTACAAGCAGATAGCGGCAAGATTAGATATTAGCGAGCGGAGCGAACGGGGATTGGTTCATAAGACGATGGCAGAAATGGCGCAGAGCAATATCCTGGTTATCGGCAACAGGGGGAAGTACAAACTGAATCCTATTCATATTACGGCAGACCATTCCAACATAATAGAAGGTCGTATCAGTATGAAACAAACGGGCAAGGCGTATCTCATTCCCAATAATCTTGAGATAGAAGACGTTTTTATTGCCGCCAACAATACCGCTCGTTCGTTAAATGGCGATATGGTGAAGGTTCATTTATTCCCAGCCCGCAAAGGGCGTCGTCCGGAAGGGCGTGTGATTGAAATTGTGAAACGGGATAAGGAGTTTTTTGTCGGAGTAATTAAAGAATCAAAGAACATCTCTTATTTTATTCCCGATAATACAAATATGCCCATCGACATTCTCATTCCCAACCCTGCGTTGCACGGAGCGAAGACGGGACAAAAGGTTGTGGCGAAGATTACAGAATGGTCTGAACATGCGCGTAATCCTTTCGGAGAGGTCTCTCAAATTTTAGGTTATCCGGGGGACAACACCGTAGAAATGGTATCTATTTTGATAGACCAAAACTTCAATCCTGTTTTTTCTGAGGAGGCGGAAGAAGAAGCGGCAAAAATCAGGGAGCAGATTCCTGAAAGTGAAATCTTACAACGTCGCGACTTCAGAGATACGCTAACAATCACCATAGACCCCGAAGACGCCAAAGATTTTGACGACGCCATTTCGTTTAAGAAATTAGAGAAGAACCAATATCAAATAGGCGTACACATTGCCGATGTTTCTCATTATGTAAGGAAAGGAACGGCAATTGAAGCGGAAGCCTTCAAGCGTGCCACATCGGTATATTTGGTAGACAGGACAATTTCCATGTTACCGGAAAAACTGTCGAATAACGTTTGTTCTTTACGACCGAATGAAGATAAGTTATGTTTTTCCATTGTGTTTAAGATGGATGAGACCGGCAAGATTTATAACCAATGGATAGGAAAGACGGTTATCAATTCCAACCGTCGCTTTAACTACGACGAAATACAGCAAATCATAGAAACCAAAACGGGAGACTATCACGAAGAAGTGCTTATGTTGGACACGATTGCCAAGGCGCTCCGAAAAGAACGTTTCACTCGCGGTTCAATTAACTTTGCGACCGAAGAGGTAAAGTTTATTCTGGACGAAAACGCAAAACCAATCGGAGTCTATCTCAAAGAAAACAAAGATTCCAATCGATTGGTAGAAGATTTTATGTTGTTGGCGAACCGTAAAGTAGCCGAGTTGATAGGAAAAGTACCTCAGGGAAAAGAACCCAAAAGTTTTGTTTACCGCATCCACGATAAGCCCTTAGACGAAAAGATAACCAAATTCAATACCTTCATTAACAAATTGGGATATTCGCTTGAGTTAGGTTCGCGGAAGAGCTTTGTCAACTCTATGAACAGTCTATTTTCTTTTGTGCAGGGCAAGGGAGAACAAAATATAATTGAATCATTGGCTATTCGCACCATGCAGCGGGCTGTTTATTCCACCAATAATATTGGGCATTATGGATTGGCGTTTAAATACTACACTCATTTTACATCCCCCATTCGACGTTACCCTGACTTAATGGTACACCGCTTGCTAAGTAGTTATTTAAGCGGAAAACCTTCTGTCAATAAGGAGGATTTGGAAGCAAAATGCAAACATTCAAGCGACATGGAACAGCGAGCTGTAGAGGCGGAACGTAATTCTATAAAATACAAGCAGGCAGAATATCTATCGGATAAAATCGGGCAGGAGTTTTACGGATTAATTTCAGGCGTAAGCAAATGGGGAATTTGGGTACAATTGGATGAAACCAAGTGTGAAGGAATGGTATCTGTAAAATCGTTGGTAGATGATTTTTACTATTATGACGAAGAGAACTACCGCTACATAGGACAGCATACCGGAAAAATATATTGCCTGGGCAACAAAGTCCACATCCGAGTAAAAGACGTTCAATTGACAAAAAAACAAATGGACTTCGTCTTTATATAAAATCTGTAATAAGGCTTAGGGGCAGCAAGCAGCAAGCAACAGGCAGGCAAGCCATGAGAAAAGGGCGAAAAGGGGCGAAAGGACGAAGGGGCGAAAGGGAAAAGGCAGCATATAACAAGCATATCTTTGTCCCATGTACCTTTTTGCCTGTTTCCCAATGTCGTCAACTTAAAGGGAAAAATTCACAAAGCAACAAAACCATTAGCGTAATCGTAGTTCAGACGCCGGAAGGCGTCAAATATGGATAACCCCGTGCAAGCCGAAGGCGCAGCTCGGGGACAAAGCGTATATTTCTCCTTCTCAACTCCGAATGGAGTTGAATAACTACGTAGTTCCGATAAAGAAAACGCATTTCTACCCTGTGCAAGCGGAGCGCAGCTCGGGGTTACCTACATTGAATGCCTTTCGGCAATTCTTAACTTGATGGCGTTTGTCTGGAGACTATGCCGAGCGTGGGGAATCAGTCAGGGATATATTCCAGCAATTCTTTCAATTCCTTGTCGGTTAAATCTTCTTTTTCTGATTTATCGTATATGGAGAGTAGATAAACTGTAGTATCTCTGAGCGCACAATGAGTAATAATTCGTCCGCCACCCGATTTACCTTTGCCTTTTGATGCGATAGAGATACGAATTTTAAAACAGTTATTCCCCAACGGAATGCCCAATTGTGGATATTCTGCAAGTTTTCGAGCAAGTTCTTTTAGTTCATCCTTGAGCGAGGCGTATTTTTTTACCATTCTTTTTGCCTGACGCTCGAAGACTTCAATAGATTTTACGCTATAGTTCATTCAAAAATTCTTCAACGTCACGCGCTTTCTTTTCGCCTGACCGGATTAATTTCATTTCTTCAACGGCTTCCCTTATTTCCGATATTAGAAGCGCTTTGTTATCGGTAAGTTGTTTTGTTTTCACGTATGGGATATGACGCAATATTTCCAGCAGATAGGACGCTTTTGCATCAGGGATATCTATTAACACTTTCATGACAATATAGTTTTTATTGTAACCTGTTTCTTTTATTTGTTGCAAAGGTAATCAAAAAATCAATCACGCAATCTTTCCTTTTCCCCCAATAGTTGATTATCCACATTGAATACCTTCCGGCATTCCTTAAGTTGATGACATTAGGCTACGCCGAGCGAGTGACAGGATATTTGTATTTTCTCCATGCGCCTTGTCCCTTGTCCCTTGTTCCTTGTACCTTTCAAGGGACAGGGTCATATCCGCTTTTTCCCCATGGGTGGCAGGAGAGGATACGTTTTAGGGTTAGCCAGCCTCCTTTGAACGGGCCATACTTTTTGATTGCCTCTATCCCGTAAGCCGAACATGTTGGAACAAATCGGCAGGAAGAAGGGAGTAGGGGAGATATTAACCGTTGATAGCAATAGATGAACAGGAGTAGCAAATATTTTAATGGCACGGAAATGGTTTTGTAGATTATTCTTAGTATTTTCATTGTAATGGCAACTGTATTAAATATTGGGCAATCGGGAAGAAAGTATTGTTTGTATAATGAAGATAACAACCATACTCCATTGTCCCAATTACGGAAATGCAAAGATAGTATAAAGTTCGTAACCGGAAAAGATATAATTCAGATTTAAGGGCGAAAGGAAAAAGGCTGCAAGCAATATGCAACATGCAACACGCAACATGCAAGATGCAACAAGCAACAAGCAACAAGCAACATGCAACACGCAACACGCAACAAGCAGGCATGTCACGAAGAGCGAAAGGAACAATTGACCGTTAACCGTTAACCATTAATCACTATTTCTGAAGGGTATTGGAAAGAACAATGAATATTTTCTTCGGGGATTGTTCGTTTGTATTTGGAATTATTGTACCTTTGTAACCATTATAAATCTCAAGTTTAATTGAGAACTTAAAACGATTATAAATTATAAAGTATAGAGTATGACATCAATCATTAATTCGAACATTCCAGAGTTCAAAGTAAATGCCTATCACAATGGCGAGTTTAAAACTATCTCCAATAAAGATGTAAATGGGAAATGGGGAATTTTCTTCTTCTATCCTGCTGATTTTACATTTGTCTGTCCTACAGAATTGGAAGATATGGCAGACAATTATGGGAAATTTAAAGAACTTGGCGTTGAAGTTTATTCAGTAAGCGCTGATACGCAGTTTGTACACAAAGCATGGCACGACGTTTCCGACAGTATCAAAAAGATACAGTATCCTATGCTTGCCGACCCAACAGGAGCGCTTTCGCGTGCATTAGGCGTGTATATTGAAGAAGAAGGTATTGCTTATCGGGGAACATTCCTTTTTAATCCCGAAGGTCAAATTAAACTGTGCGAAATCCACGACAACGGAATCGGACGAAATGCCAGCGAATTGCTTCGTAAAGTGGAAGCGGCTCAATTTATAGCAGCACATCCGAATGAAGTTTGTCCCGCAAAGTGGAAAAAAGGAGACAAAACTTTAAAACCGGGCATCGACCTGGTAGGGAAAATTTAAAACATGGTCGAAAGAAACGGAGTAAAACAAGTGTTTACTCCGTTTTCATTAGTAAATAATTTTATCATCAAATAATATATGTTAGATACCGAATTAAAAGCTCAAGTGAAGTCGATTCTCTCGGAACTTTTGTCCTCTTATACGTTGGATATTTTTGTTTCCGACGAACACGAAAGTCGTGAAGAATTGATAGAATTGCTGGAAGATACAGCCTCCTGTTCCGACAGGATAGAATGCCGCATAAATAAAGGAAGCGGATTGGAAGTTTATCTCTTAAAAGACGGACAGAAGACAGGTATAAAATTCAGAATGGTTCCCAACGGACATGAGTTTTCAACTTTGCTTTTAGCCATTTTGAATAGCGACGGTAAAGGCAAGAACTTTCCGGATGAGTTTATTCAAAACAGGGTAAAGGCGCTGAAAGGAAATATTCATATTACAACTTATGTATCGCTTAGTTGTACCAATTGTCCTGATGTTGTTCAGGCTTTTAATCTGATGACAATACTGAATCCGAATATCCGCCATGAAATAGTAGACGGCAGTATTAATCAGGAAGAGGTTAACAATTTGAAGATACGGGGAGTTCCGGCTGTATTTGCGGAAGGCGAATTTATACATTCCGGTCGTGCAGTGTTTAGCGAGTTGCTTGATAAACTTGAAAATAAATATGGAACAGAACCTGTCGGAGTAATATATGAAACGAGAGATTATGACGTTTTGGTTATTGGCGCTGGTCCGGCGGGAACTTCTGCCGCCATATATTTGGCGCGTAAAGGGTTGAAAGTTGCTGTTATCGCAGAGAAGACAGGAGGGCAGATATTGGAAACGCAGGCTATTGAGAATTTTATTTCTATCCCCCGTACTACGGGAAGACAGCTTGCAGATAACTTTAGAACCCACTTACAGGAATATCCGATTGACGTCTTTGATAATCGAACCGTTGAAAAGGTGGAACTGAACGGTACGGACAAAATAATACATACAAAAGGAGGCGAAACGTTCAGAACGCCGGCATTGATTATTGCTACAGGCGCCAAGTGGAGACGACTGAATGTGGAAGGAGAATCGAAATACATTGCGAAAGGCGTTGCTTTTTGTCCTCATTGTGATGGACCGTTTTATAAAGGAAAACAGGTTGCCGTTATTGGAGGCGGAAATTCAGGAATAGAGGCGGCTATTGATTTGGCGGGGATTTGCTCTAAAGTAACGGTGTTTGAATTTATGGAAGAACTGAAAGCAGACGAAGTACTGAAAAAGAAAATCCAAGCTCTTCCCAATGTGGATGTTTTCCTGCATAGTCAAACGGTCGAATTATTGGGAGACGGCGAAAAGATAATTGGAATTAAAATAAAAGACCGTCAAACAGATGAAGAAAGGGTTGTAAATTTGGAAGGTATTTTCATTCAAATTGGTTTGCTGCCTAACAGTTCTCTGTTTAAGGAAATTGTTGCTACGAATAAGATAGGAGAGATAATCATTGATGCACATTGTCGAACCAATGTACCGGGCATTTATGCTGCCGGAGACGTCTCTTCCCAACCATACAAACAAATTGTCATCGCGATTGGAGAAGGAGCAAAAGCTGCTTTATCCGCTTTTGACGACAAAATCCGCAACGTTATTCGGTAAAAGAACACGGTACACAGAACAAGGAACAAGGTACAAGGAACAAGGTACACGGAACACGGAATAAGCTACACCGTACAAAGTGTAAGGGTTCAAGCGTTAATCATTAATCATTATTTTCACCCTACACCTTGTCCCTTGTCTTTGAAGACGCGAAGCATCGCGTCTCTACTTGTGGCTTGCCTGCTTGTCTCCTTTTCATCTCAGTATTGTTGTTGAGTCGTATCTGATGGTATCGTATCTTGCGTGGTAGCCTGACCAAATGCCGGATACATTTTCTCCCTGTATATTGGTTGGATATGTTCCGGGGGTAAGGAAAGGATTCATCCCCATGGAAATGTCTGTTTGTAACGGGAACCAATGTTCTTGGGTAGCTTTGTCGGTCAAGGTGGATTTTACGTAAATGACGTCGCCGTTTCGGAATGTTGCGCGGTTATAATTTTCCCGTTCTTCTCTGCTTAGACCCGAAATGGTAAGGTTGGTTGCCGGACTGCGCATCATTTCGTAGGATGCCGAGAGACCGTTAAAAGTTAAATCGTCAAAGGTGCCGCTGAATATTTGTGAAAAATATATGTCCAAATCCTTAATCATTAAAAAGAATCGGTAACAGTCGTAAGAGTCTGCCCTGTCTGTGAAAAAAACACGAAGCGTTGCCGTTGTGTCTGTGAATTGCCGGTACAAACCCAAAGAATCAATCTGTACCGTGTTCAGCGGAATCGTGGTCTGGGCGGTATATATTTTTTCACCGGATTCTATATATAAGGTATAAGTGTGTCCGGGTTGCCCGATGATTGTTCTTCCGTTTCCGATGTATGCTTTTCCCAAGGCGCCCAAAAGATGGTCGAGACTGAATCCAAGTTTTAACTGTTCGGTGTTACCCATGTCGTCGCTTACCTTTACGATGGCGGTCGTGTCGGCGGAAGATAGCAGGGAGGCAAGACTGATGGTTGAATAATACGACAAAGATTGGGAAATAACCACAACGGGCGGTTTGTTGTTTTCTATCCAACCTTCTATTATTTTTGTGCTTTTCTTGTCGGGGATAGTCAAAGAAATAGGCGTTTCGCAAGCCGACAGGATGATAAGTAGCAAAGTGATGATAATCGTTTTTTCTTTCTTTGTTTTCATTTTCTATTTAAATTTAAAGTTCCAGGTGATGGAAGGGATGATGGGAAACAATGACATTTGGTATGCCGTATTGGTGATTTCACCTTTGGTTTGGTCAAGCTGGCTGCCAATGGAGATAAAGAAGGGGTTTCTTCTGTTATAAACATTGTAGACGGAAAAGTTCAATGAGTTTTCAAAGCGTTCTGTCTTTTTGATGACCCAATTGACGGAAATATCCATGCGGTGATAAGGCGGAACACGAAAGGCGTTTTTTTCGCTATATTCCGTTACCATATCATAGCCCATGAAATAGAATCCCAAAGGTATTGTCATGGTATTTCCTGTTGCGTAGACCCAGACAATCGACGTGGTTAGTTGAGGTAATATTTCGTAGGAAAGCATGACGGAAATATCGTGTCGTCGGTCGTGGTGGGCGGGATATTCTTTTCCGTTGTTGAGTTCCGGAAATATTCTCCTTGTCCATGATAATGTATAACCTATCCAACCGGTGAATTTACCGTAGGTTTTGTTGACAAAAAACTCGGCTCCGTATGAATAGCCATCTCCTTGCGTGTATTGCTGTTCCAAATATTTTGTCGCTTCAGTAATTGGGGAATAGCCCGCCTTATATTCTGTTTGGTTTTTCATATCCTTATAATATAATTCGATTGAAAACTCATACATGTCCTTGAGAATATTCTTATAAACCCCCACCGAATATTGATTCCCAATTTGGGGTTTTATATTCGTGGTACTCGCCATCCACATATCGGTAGGCAACGAGATACTCGACATGGTAACCTGATGCAAATACTGATAATTGTGCATGTAGGACGCTTTAATAGAAAACGTTTTATCTATCGAAAAACGAACAGATGCGCGCGGCTCAATCCCCCAGAAATCTTTTACCTTTTCGCCTTTGCCGTAAATAACAGAATCGCCGATTCGTCCCACTTCGTCCGGCGTATAGGACGTGAAAGCGCCTGTGTGCTGAAAGTACGAACCCCTTACGCCAAGCGTTAACCGTATGGCTTCGCCTAAATCTATTTCATCATTGGCATAAATTGCCGCTTCGTGCGTATTGAAAACAGGAGACTGTGGTATTTCCAGCATGGAGGTTGCCTCGGCGGCATACGTATTGGGCGTTATCCGGTGAAAAGTATACATGCCTCCTACATGGAAAATGTTACCGGCAATGGGCAGGTAAGTCAGTTCTGTTTTTGCCGAGTAATCTCTGATGCCGGAAAATATCTTCAATTTATAAACGTCCATTTCTATTTCCGTATTAAACTGGTAATCGCTGAACATAAAGGAAGTATTTAAAAACAGTTTACTGCTTATATTGTAATTCCACCGAAAGGAAGCCGATGAATTTTGCCAGGCGAAATTAGCATACATACTGCCTTCCGAACTTTTAAATCCGTAGGCGTCGGAACCATGATAGCCGCTCAAAAAGAGATGATGTTTGTCGTTGATTCTCCAATTTACTTTTCCGTTCAAGTCATAGAAATAGAGTTTAAGCCCCTTCGCCGGAGAATCTTTTCGCAAGAAAGGCTGTATCAACTTGTCAACGTATGTTCTTCGACCCGTCAATAAGAAAGACGCTTTATTTTTAACAATAGGTCCCTGTACGTTTAGACGGGCAAAAATAATCCCAATACCACCCTCCGCTTCATACTTTTTCATATTGCCCTCCTTCATGGAAACATTTAAAACAGAAGCAAGTCTTCCGCCATAGTTGGCAGGCATACCGGCTTTAATCATTTCGGCAGAACGAACGGCGTCCGCGTTGAAAATAGAGAAAAAACCAAACAAATGTCCCGCATTATAGATAACCGCATCGTCGAGGAGAATTAAATTCTGGTCAATGCCTCCCCCGCGAACGTAATAACCGGAACTGCCTTCGCCGGAACTTTGTACGCCGGGCAAGAGTTGTACGGTTTTCATCAGGTCGGCTTCTCCGAAGAAGGAGGGCGTTTTTTTGATAGCTTCTATTCTCAGTTCGGTAGTTCCCATTTCGGTAGAACTCACATTCGCGTCTCCCCTTGACGCCGATACTACTACTTCTTCCATTTGATACTGAATCGGAGACAATTCTATATTGCGACGAATGTTTTCAGATAGATTAATCGGGACAGTATATTTCTCATACCCGACAAAAGTTACTTCCAGCGTATATTCCCCCCGCGCCACCGTCAGAGAATAAAAACCATACGCATTAGCTACCGTTCCTTTCATATTCTCTTTGGTATATACTGTTGCGCCGGTCAAGGCTTCCCCATTAGAAGCATCTTTTACGTAGCCGCTTATGGTATAATTCTGCTGACCGACCCCTTCAACAAGTAAAAGCAAGAAAAATATCCCAAGAGAAAAATTTTTATACATATATTCCTTATCATGATTTTAATTGCTAAACTAACGAAAGAATCACGCCTTTCTTATCTTACTTGAAAAAAGAAAAATAAGCCAACCAATAGGCAACAAGCGGCAAGCAACAAGCAACAGGCAACAAGCTGCAAGCAACAGGCAGGCAAGCCATGAGTAGAAAAAAGACGAATAGACGAATAGTAGACAAGTGAACATGTAGGGGGCGCTCTCGCAGCGACCCAAATTGTCCGAATCAGGATTCACGGGATGAGAAGATTTACAGGATGAAAAGAATAAAAACGGAAAGTCCGAAGGACTTTAATTAGGAAGAAGTAATATTTCCATTATTAGTAAGTTAAACGCGTGTTTATGTGGTTTTTTGTCTCTTTGTTTCGTTCGTACTTCCGCTTATTTTTATATTGGTTTTCGCTTGTTCGGGAGTAGCTCCCGCTTGTTCGGGAGTAGCTCCCAGTTAGCCGAGAGCCACTCCCAGTTGACCGAGAGTCACTCCCGGTTGACCGAGAGCCACTCCCGGTTGACCGAGAGCCATTCCCGGTTGACCGAGAGCCACTCTCGGTTGACCGAGAGCCACTCCCGGTTAGCCGAGAGCTATTTCCGGTCAACCGAGAGCTATTTCCGGTCAACCGAAAATAACTTATTCCATGGTTGTAATTTATTTAACTTATTTATATATGACAAATAAAATTAATACAACGTCATATAGCTTTTAGCTGTTCTCTTGTTCCTTCTTTCATGTCTCTTTTCCTTCGTTGCTTGTTGCCTGTTGCTTGTTGCTTGTTTCCCCCTCTTGTCCCCTATTTAGCGGGTTTACGTCCCCTTTTTGTCTACTTGATATTTTATTTGTAGCGCTTTCTTTTATTTATCTTTGTGGTCTAAATTTTATCACTGTTTTACAAATTAAATTAA
>JAISDH010000137.1 GCA_031264975.1 Bacteroidales bacterium | reverse complement strand
ATTCGGAAAATATAGACAATGAGCAAGCTCTTTCTTCAAACGACAGTTCTATATGGGATGAAGAAGAAAAAAGTCCCGGCGTACAAACTTCTTTGTTCGATTTGGAATTTTGAAAATAACACAGCGAAGGGGGGAAAGAAAAAATCGCAACAGGCAACAAGCAGGCAAGCAACAGGCAACAAGCAACAGGCAGGCAAGCCACGAGGAAATGTTCGTTGCTTGTTCCTTTCACCCTTTAATCCTGTTCATCAAAGGGCAACAGACAGATAGAAGATAGACCACGAAGAGATGCTTGTTGTTTGTACCTTTCGCCCTTTCGTTCCTTTCGCCATTTAATCCTGAAAATTCTGATTCAGATAATTTTCTCTCTTTCTCTGATTACGCCCCGATTGGGGCTTGGTTTTTATATGTTCTCGCAGGAACGAATGCCAGCAAAAAATAGCAACGAAATGGGTTCTTAATGATGCGAGTAATTCAGAATTGTTCCTCCTTCCAAGACAGGAACAACGGGATAGCTATCCAATTCAAAACAATAGGGAACGCTTTCTCCTACACCTAACGAATATAAACGCTGATAATGTTCTGAAGAGGAAACATAGTTTAGTAAATCATTTTTTGCCTGCTTCCATAATTCCATTGAAGCAATAACACTGTCATCATTGCCTGCAAATTGGTTATCGCCTGTTAAGTTTTCGCAGACAGCGCCTGCAAATAAAGTATCTTCCAAAGAAAAACGATATTTCCATCCGGAGCAGACAATAACAATATTTTGATTAAGCGTTCTTAACGTAGAACATAAAGCAGAAATATTGACAAAAGCGCCTATAAGTATTTTGTCGGCAGCATTTACTACCGATAATGCACGCGTCCCGTTGGTAGTGCTGATTGCAATCGCTGCATTTTTGATATTGGCATTGATTAATTGAAGCGGGGAGTTTCCGAAGTCTGCAAAATCAGATTGAAGACCATCCCGCTCGGAAACAATCAAATATCCATTCTTCTTAAATTCTGATAGCTTATTCATATCCGTTACCGGAATTATCTTCTGCACTCCTTGTGCAACCGCAATTACGATGGTAGTTGTTGCACGTAATATATCTACAACTACAGCTATATGATTATTTCCGGCTGTTTTCCGGTATTGGTATAATTCAGGAACCAAACAGACCTCTATTGTACTCATCTTATTCAAAGAAATGTTTTACCCGTTGAAAAAAGCTCGCTTGCTTTGGAGGTTGAGGTTTAAAATTTTCAGAATTTGCTATTTGTTCCATGAGTTGCTTTTCTTCTTTGGTCAAAGACTTTGGCACCCATACATTGATGTTAACAATCAAATCTCCTTTACCATATCCTTGTATATCAGGCAATCCTTTTCCGTTTAAACGTAATAATGTAGAAGGCTGCGTTCCGGAAGTAATCTTAATTTTTGCTTTTCCTTCCAAAGTAGGTATTTCCACGCTGTCTCCCAAAGCCGCTTGAGAAAAAGAAATATAATATTCCAAATACAAATTGTTCCCGTCACGTTCAAAAAGAGAATGTTTTTCTTCTTGAATTAAAATGAGTAAATCTCCATTTTCTCCATTATTTGGGGCTGCATTACCTTTTCCACGCATAGAAAACTGCATTCCGTCGGCAACACCGGCGGGGATTCTAATCGCAGTAATATCTTCTCCTTTCACAACGCCATTTCCCGAACAAGCTGAACATTTTTCCGTTACGATTTTCCCGGAACCATGACACGCCGAACATTCTGATTGAACTTGCATGTGCCCAAAAATTGACTGTTGAGTTCTTACCGTATAACCGCGTCCGCTACAAGTTGTACATGTTTTTATGGCGTCTTTGTTTTTTGCACCGCTTCCGTTGCAAGTATTGCATTTTACAAATTTCTGAACCTTGATATTCTTTTCCACTCCTTTGGATATTTCTTCCAAAGTCAATTTTACTTTGATACGGATATTGGAACCTCTTTGAACCGAATGACCCGACCGTGAAGAAAAACCGCCTCTAAAATTACCAAATCCGAAATCTTCAAAAAGACTGCCAAATTGTGCAAATATATCATCCATATTCATGCTATGAGCGTCAAAACCACTCATTCCTGCATGTCCCATACGGTCATATCTTGCACGTTTCTCTTCGTTGCTTAACACTTCGTATGCTTCTGCCGCTTCCTTGAATTTTTCTTCTGCTTCTTTATTATCCGGATTCCTGTCCGGATGATATTTCAGCGCTTTTTCTCTGTAGGCTTTTTTAATTTCAGCAAGCGTTGCCGTTTTAGCAACGCCCAATACCTCATAATAATCCCGTTTCTCCATAGAATTTGTTTTTTATTGATAAATAATTACTTTAGAAAAACGAATTACTTTATCGTTCAACATATAACCTTTTTCCACAACCTCAACTATTTTCCCTTTATCTTCTTCTTTCAATGCAGGAATAATGCCTACAGCTTCGTGATAATCAGTATTAAACAAAGCATCTTCTATTTCTATCTCCTTCAATCCTTTTTGTTTTAGCAGTCCATTCAATTTTTGAAAAATGAGAACTTCTCCTTCCATAAAAGATAAATCAACATTAGTTTCTTTACCGTATTTTATTGCACGTTCCATATCGTCAATAATTGGCAACAGGCTAACAATAATTGATTCAGACGCATTTTGAATGACGTCTAATTTTTCTTTTTGTGTCCGTTTACGGTAATTATCAAACTCCGAATGTAAACGCAAGAATTTATCATGAATTTCTGCATTATTACTTTTCAGCTGTTCTATTTCCTCTTTCAACAAATTGGCGCTTTGTTGTTTTGATTTTTTATCTGTTTTATTGAAAAGTCTTGACTTTTTTTGTTCTCTATTTTCTTCGTTTTCAGAGAGTATTTCCGTATTTACATCCTCATCTTGCAATGGATTCATGTTATCTGAATCTATCCCTTGTATTTCTTCATTTTTGATATTTTCTTTTTCCTCTGTCATATAATCTTTGATATTTTTCTTTTTCTTATATTCAAATAACTTGCCAAATCACAAAAAATGACAAAATGTCAGATGCAATGATTTTATCTCACAAAGTAAAG
>JAISDH010000049.1 GCA_031264975.1 Bacteroidales bacterium | reverse complement strand
CTGATTTAAAACTGTCCACTACATTGCGTCCGACGTTTTCGGAGCGTTTTACCTGAATCGGCGTATTGTCGGACATTCGTCCGTCCAAGCCCAAATCTCCGCGCTGTTGGGTATTACTTGTGCCGCCAAACTGCCCGATAATCCAGCTTTCAAACTCAAAGGCGTCTTTGTTGCGGAGCGTATCATAATCGTATCTATGCAATTGCAGGGTGTAGGAATTGGCATAGAGACTTGTAAACAAATCTGTCTGCTGGTGCAGTCGCAGCTCGGTTACTTTCACCGCCTGCACGGACTGGTCAATGCCTATCCATTTTCGGTTCAGTTTGTCGGCTACGGCGAGCGTTGTGCCGCCGCCCATGAAAGGGTCAAGCACGAGGTCGCCTTCGTTGCTGGCACATTTGATGATGCGCTCCAGCAAGGCAAAGGGTTTTTGAGTGAGATAACCGATGCGCTCTTTGGAGGAAGAATTGATAATCGGTATATCCCAGACCTCTCCAACTCTTCTTCCTTCGGATAAGTATATTTTGTACGGTTCCTGATTTTTACGTTTTTGCCATCTATACCATCTCCCATCTTCATCCTGTTTATAATGACTGTCCATTTTTCCTGAGTTTCCGCCATATTCCTCTCTGTCTTCATTGAAAATATACGCATTATCTTTTGTGTACCAGAAAATAGTGTCATGTAAGTTTTGGAATCTTTTGCTTTTGGCAGTATAGCGTTTATAACTCCAGATAATCTCATTTTGAAAATTGTTTTTCTTAAACAGTTTATCCAGAATTTCCACTTTAATATAGTGGCTTGCGTGCCAATCGCAATGCAGGAAAATACTGCCGGTGGATTTCAGCACGCGGTGCATTTCAATGACCCGCTCCTTGAGCCATGCGATATAATGGTCTATGCCGCCCGCCCAACGGTCTTGAAACGAACGCACTTCGCCTTCGTCGCCCCAAATTACTTCGTAATTGCGATTGCTGAAAAACGGTGGGTCAAGATAGATTAAATCTACTGATTCCGTTTCCATGTTTTTTAAAATATCAAGATTATCCCCTAATATCAGTTTGTTTACGCACATCTTATTTTATCTCAATACGATTAACAAGCGTAGCATGTGTTGTCTTTTGGTTTCCCTCTCCCGTCTACCTATAACCGATGCTATATCTTAACGGCTTACAAAAACGTAAGCGTTTCTATTTTTGTTATTTTTTGGCAGTAGAGGCATTGTAGTTTTATGTCTTTTTTGTCGATGACTTTAAACTTCTGCAACACTGTTTCGTGATTGGTAATACAATTGGGGTTATAGCATTTTACCATACCTTCGATTGCATCGGGTATTTCGATTTTTATTTTTTTCACTACATCATAATTCCTGATTGTAATCAAGGTTACGTACGACGTTATTAGGGCGATTTTATTTATCTCTTCCTTTTCAAAGAATTTATCTTGGCATTTGATAATCCCTTTTATTCCAAGTTTGCGACTTGTCAGATTGTTTCCCATTAGTATTTGATTGGAGCAGTCTTTCAAATCCAAAGCTCTTACTATTTGGAAAAGTTTATCGGCGGGTATGTGGTCGATAACTGTTCCGTTTTTTATGGCAGAAACTACTAATTCTTTTTTACTCATAGATGTTTAATTTATTATTTTAATGCCAATATGGCGGCAATTAACGCTTGACGAACATAAACTCCATTTTGTGCCTGTTGAAAATAATAAGCCTGTGGCGTATTATCTACATTGGTATTTATTTCATTTACGCGAGGTAACGGATGTAGTATTTTCATTTGGGGCTTGGTCTTTGCAAGCATGGAGTAGTCTAATATATAGGTATTCTTCACCTTTTCGTAATCCTGAATATCCAGAAAACGTTCTCTTTGTACGCGGGTCATGTAAAGGATATCCACTTTATCGATGGCGTCTTGAATTTCTCTATATTGGTAGTATTTCAATTTTTTCTCATTAATGCGCATTTTAACGGAGCTTGGCAATTTAAGGCTTTCGGGGGAAATAAGATGAAATACCGTATTAAAATTACACATGGCTTCTACCAGAGAATGGACGGTACGCCCGTATTTTAAATCACCCACAAGGGCAATATTTAAGTTATCGAGCGTATTTTGCGTTTTTCGGATAGAGTAGAGGTCTAACATACATTGAGTTGGGTGTTGATTCGCGCCGTCTCCCGCATTGATAATGGGAACAGAAGCCACTTCGCTTGCCAATCGGGCGGCGCCTTCCAAGGGGTGACGCATCACGATGATATCGGCATAACAGGACACGGTCTTGATGGTGTCGACTAAACTTTCACCTTTCGACGTACTCGAACTCGACGCATCGCTAAAACCTATTACTTTCGCCCCCATACGATTGGCGGCGCTTTCAAAACTTAAACGGGTTCTTGTGGACGGTTCAAAAAACAATGTAGCAACTACTTTCCCGTTGGCGATATTTTGCACCGGTTGTTTTTCAAACTCCTCTGCCAGATCAAGTATTTCGAGATACTCTTTCTTGCTAAAATCGGTAATGGATATAAGACTTTTATTTTTCATATATTTTTCGATGATTATTTACGAATAAATTTACTGATTTTTCTACCGGTAGTGGCGTTCCAACAGGATGCGGAGACGCTAACTTATTTTGCGTGCAAGACACAAAACCAGACCACGCACGGTATAGTTTACTTGATTTTGGGTAATTTGACCTGTCGGTCAGGGTATTGTTTAAAGTATATTTGTTGACATGAGAACGCAATAACTCATTTTTCCAATGGACTGCCTCCTGTTTTGTATTTGCCGTCATGGCATTATTTGGAGAGAATGGTATTGTATTTAACGGAAAACGGTCGTCATTTCTTTGCGCAAAAGATACTGTTCCTGCAGACAGGAAGGAGAAAAGAATCGGGAGCGTAAGAAAGTAGCTGTTTTCCATTGTGAGCGTATCTTGTTTTATCATATCATTTTCGGTTAAAAGAAAAGCGACTTAAAGAAGCCGCTTTCCCTAATAAACAATTAATGTAGTAATCTATTTTCCAGATGATGTTTTGCAACAAAATCCGATAAAATTCCTTCCAAAGTAGGAGTACCTATTTCCTGAAGTTCATATCCTATTTTTACCACCGGTTGTTTAATATTTACAAACCTTGGCAAGTCAATAGGAGTTCCTATCACAACGGTATCGCACGGAACCTGCGCAATTGTTTTTTCCAAATCCTTAATTTGCGCGTCGCCATAACCCATTGCCGGCAATAAAGTTCCTATTTCCGGATATGTTTTAAAGGTATCTTTCAGCGAACCTACCGTGTAAGGTCTTGGGTCGATTAATTGAGCAGCGCCATATTTCATAGCGGCAACCGTACCGGCTCCTATTTTCATTTCTCCGTGTGTCAGCGTAGGACCGTCTTCTATGACCAACACTTTTTTTCCTTTTATCAGTTCGGGTTTATCTACCGTCAATACGGATGCTGCATCCACAACAATGGCTTTGGGGTTGATAGCGGCGATATTTGCCCTTACTTTGTTAATATTTTCCAAAGAAGCGGAATCTATCTTGTTGATAACGATAACATCTGCCATTCTTGCAACCACTTCCCCAGGGTAATAACTGATTTCAGCGCCGGGACGAAGCGGGTCTGCAACGCCAATAAACAGGTCGGGAACATAAAATGGAAAGTCATTGTTTCCACCGTCCCAAAGGATAATATCGCAACCGTCGGGGTCTTTTTCTGCCTGACGAAGAATAGCTTCATAATCAACGCCTGCATATATTACATTTCTTTTGGTAACAACATGAGGTTCGTATTCTTCCATTTCTTCTATCGTACAATTATTTTTCTTTAAATCTTCTACGGAAGCAAAACGTTGTACTTTTTGTTTGTTCAGGTCTGGGTCGTAAGGCATTGGGTGACGGATTGCTACCACTTTGAGTCCCATACCGACCAAATATTCTATAATCTTTCTTGACGTTTGTGATTTTCCACATCCGGTACGTGTTGCGCCTACGGCAATCACCGGTTTTGTAGATTTAATCATCGTCTGTTTGGTTCCCATGAGGGTAAAATCGGCGCCTGCAGCATTTACAATTGCACTGATTCTCATCACATATTCGTATGGTTTGTCGCTATAGGCAAACACGCATTCGTCTACGTCCAAATCTTTAATTAATCTGGGTAATTCAGATTCTTTATAAATGGGAATCCCTTGCGGATAAAGTTCCTCGCCTGCCAATTCTTTTGGATAAGGTCTTCCGTCAATTCCCGGAATCTGTTCTGCGGTAAACGCTACTACCTGATAATCTTTATTACCTCTAAAATATGTGTTGAAGTTGTGGAAATCTCTTCCTGCTGCTCCAATAATGATTACATTTCTTCTTTTCATCACTCGTTGTTCACTTTATTAGTTAATTGTATAGAGAATTATTTACTTATTAAGAACGTGCAAAGATATAAAATTTTTTTAGAATTAGGGTAGAATAAACGTTCATTTTTTTCACATTTTCATTTAACTACTTCATACAAAGCGGTGAATCTCCAAAAAAATTCCCCTCTGCGCAAGAAAAAGAATTGTCTGTGGACGCGCTTTCGCACGTCCACGAAAACAATTCCTGATTACAAAATATAAAAAACACAAACATTTTTTTAGGTATCATTAGTCTAAATCATCCTGTTCTTTGCTTGAATCTTTATTCTTACGTATGCGTCCAAGGTGTTGTGCAAGACTGTTTTTATATTCCTGCGCATGGGCGTTGTACTTGTTGAAGAATCCCGGCACATAATCTTTCCCATGAATATTAATCATGGCGTCGATTCTGTCGGTAATCAGTTGATAATTCATATCAACAGCCTGTCTTGTATCTCTCACTTTCAGGTGAGATTTTTGAGCAGTTTCATTGATACGTTTGTCGAGCAAAGTTGCAAGTTCTTTTGCTGC
This sequence comes from Bacteroidales bacterium, assembly GCA_031264975.1. Lineage (GTDB taxonomy): Bacteria > Bacteroidota > Bacteroidia > Bacteroidales > WCHB1-69 > JAIROC01. The sequence continues at coordinate 1,502 of JAISDH010000049.1, read as the reverse complement.
GTCTTCATGAGCGTCTATCCAGGGTTCAAGTTTAAGTAGCTTAATGTCTGCCTCATGGTTTCTCAGTTCCTGCAACAAATTGTGCGAAGCCGTTAACTCTTGTCGATAAGAATACTTACCGATATTTCCATACTGATTGAAGATAATTTCCAAATTCTGTGCGGCATAACGTTCTGCTGCGCCGGGGTGTTTCAAAAAAGAAAGGGAATTATCACGCATTCCTTCAAAAGAATTATCAAATCTCATATCAACTTCAACAATCCTTTCCGTTTCAGCGCTCTTGTAAATATATTCAAGCGCTTCGTCTTCATTTCTCAACGCAAATTTAAAAGGCTCTATAAAGACTAATATCCCCAGCAAATTAGGGTCATAATAGTCATAGATTTCTTCGTTTTCCTTGTGAAAACTGAAGTGAGAGTCATTAGGTAAATACGTTGTTCTTACTCTTAATAATTTGTCATTTTCCATACGGTATTAATTTAATTTATACTATTATTTTATTTATTCAACGCTATATTATGATATAATTTATATACGGTTCTATTTCGAGAAAATGGTTTACACACCCTGTAGAAAGAATCTCTCGATTTTTTTAACATGCTTGCGCACCCTGCGGAAAGTGCCTCTCGATTTTTTAACAAACTTGCGCACCCTGCGGAAAGTATCTCTCGATTTTTTAACACGCTTGCGCACCCTGCGGAAAATGTCTCTCGATTTTTTAACACGCTTGCGCACCCTGCGGAAAATGTCCCGCAATTTTTTTGAAGGCTTGCGCACCCTGCGGAAAGTGTCCCGCGAGTTTTTTGAAGGCTTGCGCACCCTGCGGAAAGTGTCCCGCAATTTTTTTGAAGGCTTGCGCACCCTGCGGAAAGCGTTTTTCGATTTTTTAACATGCTTGCGCACCCTGCGGAAAGCTCCCCGCAATTTTTAGAACGACTTGCGCACCCTGCGGAAGGTCTCTCAAAATTTTTAGAACGACTTGCGCACCCTGCGGAAAATATTTCCTGGTTTTTAAAAAGATTTGCGCACCCTGTGAAAAATGTACTGTTATTTTCAAAAAAACCTTCATGCCTTGTCATAGAAACCTTATTGCCGCCAGCGGCAAGATAGTCATACTTGACAACTACCCTGCCGCCGAATGGGGATTTACCCTTTCCACCCCTCGCTTTATCAGAAAAGTACCCCTTCGGCAATGTCAGCGCCCATAACAAGCGCCAACTATCATGAAAAAATAAACACCGCATTAAGTTATTTGTACATTTGTACGAGTTTTTATAAGAAAGGCAAAAATTTAAACGAAGCCCAAAGCAATGCCCACCCCCTACTATGGTAGAGGTTAAAGGGTGATTTACTGTAAATTCCGAAATAAAATAGTTTGTCTTCATTCCAATTTTTTAATTTCTCCTATTCAAATATCAACGCCTGCAAATGTACAACAATTTTTTGATATAACAAGCAATTGATAACAATATTTTTTCTTTTTTCCGTTTTTTTCTCCTAAC
>JAISDH010000037.1 GCA_031264975.1 Bacteroidales bacterium | reverse complement strand
TGTTAAACAAAGAAAATAAATCGTGATGGATAATATTAAAGAAAGTCAGAAGACGGAAAAAGCTATTTTGCGGGCTGCTGAAAAAGAATTTTTAGAGAAAGGGCTTTCCATGTCAAGAATGACTGAAATTGCTCATCTTGCGGGAGTCAATCATGCGCTTCTGCATTATTATTACAGGTCAAAGGAGAAATTGTTTACTACTGTTTTTGAGAAGAAAATGGAAGAACTTATCTTTTCTCTCTTATCCGTAATCAGTCAGGATTTGCCGTTTATGGATAAGGTGAAGGCAGGTATTGAGGCTCATTTTGACTGTATTGCCAAAAATCCACAGCTTCCGTTTTTTATTGTCAATGAATTTCTGACTAATTCGGAAAGAGTAAAAACCGTTCAACCTGTTTTAAAACCTATCATAACAAAAATATATTCTGCGTTTGAGACCGACATCCAAAAGGCTGTATCGGAAGGGAAAATTCGACCGATTACTCCTGCTAATTTAATTTATGATATTGTATCGCTGAATATCTGTTCTTTTATTGTCTTGCCGCTCGCTAATCAAGTATTGGATTTGTCTAAAGAAGAATATCAAAACTTTATTAATCAACGAAAAGCTGAGAATGTAGAAACCATTATGAGCAGAATACGAGTCTAATTTATTTATCACAAAACTAACAATTATTTTATCTAAAATGAATAAAAAACTTCCGGAATTAAATGTCGGAATTGATATAGGTTCTACAACATTCAAGTTGGTTGCTGTAAATGCTGAAAGAGAGATTGTTTTTTCCGACTATAGACGACATAATACAGATATAAAACAAGCGGCGCAATCCACTTATGAAAAAATGTATCATTGCATTGGAGACTGTTACATGAATATTGTATTAACAGGCTCGGTGGGGATGGGTTATGCGGAAAAAATCGGCGCTCAATTTGTACAGGAAGTCGTTGCCGCCGCTGAATTGATAAAGAAACAATATCCTCAAGTACATACTTTTATAGACATCGGCGGAGAAGACAGTAAAATGATTTTTTTTGAAGAAGGAAAAATTCCGGACATTCGCATGAACGGAAATTGTGCGGGAGGAACAGGCGCCTTCATTGACCAAACGGCAGCGCTTTTGGAAATTGATACCTTGGAATTAAATCGTTTGGCGGAATCGGCAAAAAATATTTATCCTATTGCTTCTCGTTGCGGGGTGTTTTCAAAAACCGATATTCAAAATTTGGCAAGTAGGAATGTCAGTAAAAATGATATTGTTGCTTCGGTTTTTAATGCGGTTGCTATTCAAGTGGTCAGCTCCTTATCGAAGGGAACAAATATTCTGCCGTATGTCTTTTTTTGCGGAGGTCCTTTTGCGTTTTTACCTGAGTTGAAAAAAGCGTTTAAAAATGTGTTATCTCTTCGGGAAGAGGATTGTATTTTGCCTGATAATGCAGAATTTGTGCCTGCCTGGGGATGCGCCTTAATGCCGAGAACGAATCTACAGCAACCTGTTCGTTTGATAGAAGCTATCTATGTTATTCGTTTTCGGAAAGAAGACCCGTTTCAAACGGATTTATCAGGACGATTGCCTGCCTTGTTTTCATCAAAAGACGACTTTGAACAATGGAAACAAAACAAACTTGTTCATTTTGTTCCGAGGACTTCGTGGGATGAATTGGAGAATATGAATTGTTTTTTGGGAATTGATTCGGGTTCTACAACTACAAAAATTGTTCTTTTGGATGAAAAGAGACAGATTGTTTTTCAAGATTACAGTCGAAATAAGGGGGACAGTTTCAATGCTTTTTTGGACGGACTGCGCAGACTGAAAACGGAAGCGGAAAAACATGGGAAAAATATCCGTATCGTAGGAAGCGCCGCTACAGGATATGGAGAAAATTTGCTTCAAACGGCTTTTAACTTGAATTATGGAGTTGTAGAAACCATTGCTCATTTTATGGCGGCACAAAAGGTTTCTCCGGACGTGTCTTTTATCTTGGATATTGGCGGACAGGATATGAAAGCAATCTATATTGAAAACGGCAGTATAAATCAATTGGAAATCAACGAGGCATGTTCATCCGGTTGCGGGTCTTTTATTGAAAGTTTTGCCAATATGTTAAATTATCCGGTTGCCGAATTTGCTCAGATGTCCTGCTTCGCAAAAAATCCATACGACTTGGGAACGAGATGTACCGTCTTTATGAATTCCAAAGTGAAACAGGCAATGCGAGAAGGCGCTCCAACAGACGATATTGCGGCTGGATTTTCATATTCCGTTATCAAGAATTGTTTGTTTAAGGTTTTGAAGATAAAAGACGTCAAGGAATTAGGGAATCATATTGTTGTGCAGGGAGGGACGTTTAAAAATCTTTCTGTTGTAAGGGCTTTGGAACTGTTGACCCAAAAGGAAGTATATTTTTCAGACATTCCAGAACTAATGGGGGCTTATGGCGCTGCTTTGTTTGCCGGACAACATGCTCTTGGAACGGGCGTTAGTATTGACGAACTGATTATTTCGCAGGATTATACTTCCGATTTCAATCATTGTAAAGGTTGCGAGAACAATTGTCTGGTAAAGACGTTTCATTTTTCCAATGGAAATATTTTTTATTCGGGAAATAATTGTGAAAAGATATATTCAAACAAATCGGATACCTTTACCAAAGGGACGAATCAGCATACAAAGAAATATGCCTTGCTGTTTAACCGTCCCAATATAAGCAAGAATGAAGCAAAATTGAAAATTGGGATTCCCAGAGCATTAGGGATATATGAGAATTATCCTTTTTGGCATGCCTTGTTGAACGAGTGCGGTTTTTTGCCCGTTTTATCGAAGGCGTCAACCAATCGACTGTATGAAAAAGGAATAAGGTCGTTGATGGCGGATAATATTTGTTTTCCTGCCAAACTGATGCATGGTCATGTTATGGAATTGATTGAAAGCAAAGTGGACAGAATTTTATATCCTTATGTCGTCTTTGAACGGAAAGAGGACGCCTCTTCAAAAAACAGTTATAACTGTCCTATTGTTACGGCTTATTCCGATGTGATTAAAAGTTCCATTGAAACCGGCGATAAGTATAATATTCCTTTGGACGCTCCTGTTATTGCGTTTAATGATAAGAAATTACTGCAAAAGTCTTGTCGGAATTATTTGCAAAATCTTGGCGTAAAGCAATCTGTTATTTCTGCTGCTATTGACAAAGCCGTTGCCGCACAAACAGAATATATGCAAACGCTTGAAAAGCAATCAAAAGAGATAGTGAAATCGGCAAAAGAAAACAATCGGATGGTTATTCTATTGGCTTGCAGACCTTATCATATCGACCCTTTGATACAACATAAAATATCCGATTGTATTACCGATATGGGCATTGACGTGATTACCGAAAATATTGTTAATTCTACAGGAGATGAGATATATAAAGAAATACATTCCATCTCTCAATGGGCATATCCCAATCGTATTTTTAAAGCCGCCCATTTTGTGGCAACTACGCAAGAAAATATTCATTTTGTACAGCTTACTTCTTTTGGATGCGGTCCTGACGCTTTTATTTTAGACGAGGTAAAAGAGATTCTAAACCGCAAAGGAAAAAATCTTACCATATTAAAGATTGACGACGTTAATAACATTGGTTCTCTGCGGTTACGGATACGCTCTATTGTTGAAAGTTTGAAATTCGGCAACCAAACCAGTAAACATAAACCGTTTAAAACGACAACCGTTTTTACGAAAAAAGAACGCCATCGCACAATACTTGCTCCCTATTTTGCAGAAGGATATTCGGAACTTCTTCCTCCTTTATTCAAATTAATGGGTTATAATTTAGTTAATTTGCCCGGCGGCGACCTTGAATCGGCAGAGTTGGGCTTAAAATATGCCAATAATGAGGTCTGTTATCCCGCAACAATTGTTATCGGGTCTATTTTGAAGGCATTACAAAGCGGAAAATATGACCTTGACAAAGTGGCAATAGGAATGACGCAGACAGGGGGGCAATGCAGGGCTTCCAATTATATTGCTCTTATTAAGAATGCTTTAGTCAGCGCCGGATTTGAGAAAGTGCCGGTTATTTCGGTGGCTTTTGGAAGTAATTCAAGCAACTATCAACCCGGATTTGAGTTGAAATGGCGGAAAGCAATAGATGTGGCGTTTTTTGGATTGTTGTACTCGGATTGTATTTCCAAACTCTATTATCCTTCTGTTGCACGGGAAAAACAAAAGGGATTTGCCAAAGCGTTGAAGAAGAAATATATTGACGCCTGCATTCCTTATATTGAATCCCGCAATCGAAAGGGGTTGTATACATTGTTGGAAGAGGCAATAAATGATTTTACAGAGATTATCAATCCGGTAGATAATATTCCTGCCATTGGCGTTGTAGGGGAAATTTATGTAAAATACAATTCTTACAGTCATAAATATGTTTTGGATTGGCTGGCGGAACAGGGGATTGAAGTTGTAGCGCCTTCGATGTACAATTTTTTCATCAACAGTTTTGTCAACCAACATATTAATCATGAATTGAACATTAAAAAGACCAGCGTCCCTGTTTTCATTACGGACATGATTTATAAATTGGTAACCAATTATACGAGGAAGTTTGATAAAATTTGTAATCGTTTCAAATATTACCGTCCTTTTGCGGACATTTTTCATGATGCAAAATTAGCTTCGGAAATTATCAATTTGGCGGCAAATTTTGGCGAAGGCTGGTTAATTCCTGCCGAGATAGCCGGTTTTGCCAGAAACGGAATCAACAATACCGTCAGCCTGCAACCATTTGGATGTATTGCCAATCATGTAATTGCCAAAGGAATTGAGAGAAAGATAAAGAAAATCTACCCTAAAATGAATCTATTATCATTAGATTTCGATGGAGGCGCTTCCGATGCAAATATATTCAACCGTTTGCATTTCATGTTAGAAAATTGTAAACATTAAAAAGAACAAAATCTTACCGACAGGATGTTTTGACTTCGCGACTTGGGAGTTCGGATGTAGAGAATTGGAGTTCGGAAAGTCGGCGTCGGATTTTGGAAATTTAAAATTGAATTTCTAAACTCAGATTTTGTTTCTCCGAGAAACAAATTTGTCTCTCGGAGAAACAAAATTATCTCTCGGAGTTATAATTTTGTCTCTTGGAGAAACAAATTTATCTCTTGGAGTAATAAATTTATTTCTTGGAGAGATAAATTTGTCTCTTGGAGAAACAAATTTATCTCTTGGAGAAATAAATTTGTTTCTTGGAGAAATAAATTTGTCTCTTGGAGAAACAAATTTGTCTCTCGGAGAAACAAATTAGACTCTCGGAGAGCCAAATTAGGGATTCCAAACTCCGATGATGGAGTTCAGAACTACAAAATTTGTACTCGGAGAACCAAAATAGGAAGTCGTAGCATAGAAATTGGAATTCAGAAGTTTGGCATCAATATTCAGAAATACAAAATCGGAATTCCGAACTCCAAAGATTGTATTTCGTTATTATAACTTTTTCTCCTATCGTTTAAAATGTTATTCTCAATCCGACGCCATTACCTGTCAGACTTACATTTAGTTTTACTTCCTGTCGATGCGACAATTTGTATTGCAGATTATAATCATTCACAATTTTATCTAAACGTTTTGTTCCATGAACAAATAAGATAATACCCGGAATGAAAGTTACCAAAGCATCTGCCATAGCAATACCTGAAAGAATATACAATAAAAAAGGACTTCCATGATGATGCTCTGGGAATTGAAGGGGATGATAATACATTTTTATATCATGATAAATCCCCATTCCCAGAAAAACCAATGAAGGAACGGCGCTTAATCCGGAGAATGCAATCAATGGAATAGCTGCAACATAACAATTGTGCGCATTTTTATATGACCGATATTGTGCTTCTGAAAACAAATGCTGTAATTCTTCATTTGTCAATAAAACAGGTTTTGTATTGCTGTCCGGCTGAGTTATTGCCAGCTTCCCTTTATTTCTTTCTATAGAAATGATTTGCTGTTGAGCAAAAATACAAACACCCATAAAGTAAAATATAACAAATAAAAACAATTTCTTTCTCATTATATCTTGTTTAATTAAATATTACTTCTCTCACTAAGTTTATTCTACAATTATTCTCTTTACGACTGTTTCTGTCTGTGTGATTATCTTTACAAAAAAGGTTCCCTTTGTTCCAACAGGAAGATTTACTGTAGTATTATTCGGTTTTTGTACATTGTATACCACTTGACCAAGCACATTGATAACCTCTATTTGTTCTATCTCATGAACATTATTTATCCCTATCGTAAATGAACCTGAATTGGGATTAGGATATAGGGTGATTGTTTCAGATTTAATATCTGTTTGATTATTTTGATTACTATTGCTCTTATGGTACATTGACAAGGACGAAGTGTCCAAAAAGCTATTCCAATCTGTCGTTTCGTCTTCAAGCGTATTGGAAAGCAAAGAACGATTGACACTATTACACATTTCGCAAGGGTCAATTTGCGCAACAAAATAAGAACCTGCCTTTGCATGAAAACCAGGTAATAGTGTTATTTCTTTGTGAGCTATATATGTGGAGTTTTGTCCAGGCTCTATCGTATGCCATGAAGTAGGAAAACCATTACCTGATGGTACGCTTTCTAGTCTTGTGAAAGTTTTAGGCACATTAGAATAAGGAGGTGGAGAGGTTTCACCTTGTATTGTATAATACATATAATAATGTATCCATAGAGGATGGTAATAGTTGCAATAGTTTTGGGTATTATCTGGATAAATATTAAATAAGGCTTCTTGCGATATATTATAGTGACCTACATCGCTTAACCCATTTATAGTGTACCAACCGTCCCAATCTCCAAGCCATCCCCAATTAAAGTGAAAATAATCATCACTATCATAACCGTCGCACACCCAATAATGAGCATCACCCAATCCTAATGAACCATAGATAATAGGCCTCCCATTATTCAAATCAGTTTTCATAAAATTTTTCCAAGTAGTGGCAGTGTGCGATGAGCGTAATCTGAAAGTAGCATCACTACTGTACTGAAAATCATTAACCAAAGCTCTTCTGCCATCAAGTAAAAGTGCAGAAGTGTTGCATTTAGCTATACAATAAGCAGCATTTGCATTATCTCCGCAATCTTTTAACAGTCTGGCAATAGCATTTCGCTCTGTTTCGTAATTTGGAGAATATGAATTAAGACGATCGGACATATTACACCAATCATATTGATAATATTTTTCGGGTAGATAAACAGGGTAATTCCAATATTTCATAACTTGTCCCATAGCAACTGCCGTACAGCCTACCGGACAACGGTTATCGCAATTTTCTTTTCCACATTGTTTTGAATTTTTTGCTGTTACATAATAATTATAAGCAGGGCAATCTCCATCATTTGACCATTGTTGCCCCCATTTTGTGGTCAACAAAATATCCACAACTATAGGACGAGACGAACTTTTTATTGCATTTAATTGCTGTAATTTTTGCCATTGATTCTGATACGATAGTTTTATTGTATCAAGAGTAAAACACCATTCAATCTCATCTGCATAATCTTTAAGTAGAGCCTTTAACCCGTCAGGAATATTAACATTATTTATGTCAAATATAGATTCATTATTATCTTTGGTATAATATCCCAATACAGGCAAACAGGCTTTGTTGCCCGATAGCAGAATTGCTGTTCTGTTTTTAAATACGACTTCATACATTAATACATTATTTCTATTATCAGAAAAATGGTGTACCTTATCTATTTCTGGAGTATCCAATCGCTTTAATATTTCTGTCCTATTGTAAAGAGTATTAATAGCCGCATTTATAGCTTCTTTTTCACTCACCTTTTGTTGGGCATTTGCTATTCCTGCAACAAAAAGTAAGTTGCAAATTATTAAAAATCTTATCCTTTCCATTTTACTTATCTTTCTTTGATTCAAAATAAATATCATTAATCTCCATAACATGAATTACAGGTATGACTTTACGGCACACGCCTGCGCCGATATCTGTGAGCGCCAACTCTCCTTTAACAAAGCATTTTTTCGTCAAATCACAAGTATCTAACATAGCTTGAAAGCCAGGAAAAGAACAATCTATCCCAACCATTGGTAATGTGGTATTTCCTTCCCTTCTAGAATTCTCTTCCGCATATTTGGCATTATCACACAAATAAAACAAATCGAATGACGCTACTTTCCAGCCCGAAACCTTTATTATTTTACCTGTATTATGCGGCTTTGTTTTTTCGTATGAAGAAGTATAATTCCAATAAACTGTATAAACATCATTGTAGTTTACCCAATCAACAGTTTTAAGGTCTTTGGGCGGTTTTGGAATACATTTTTTACCACATGCCGTGAATATCAACATGCCTGTTAGTGTGTATAAAATTATTTGTTTCATCCCTTTTTTCCTTTCTTATTCAAAATAAATATCATCTGCATTAGTTATAAATATTTCAGGTACAGCTTCTGAACATCCCATCGTGTGTAAACAGTTAAAAAAAAGTTGACCTTTTACAAAACACTTTCTTGTTAAATCACAAGTATCAAGTTTCATTTGAATTTGTTCTTTTTCTATAGGAGATACTCTCACAACAGATACAGCAATACTATTTTGAAGGCGAGGTGTTTCATTAATTTTATCTGGGTTTTCTATCAGACAGAAATAGAATTTATTTTTTATAATTTCTATAATTTTATCTTCATATGGAGAATCCCAAATCCAACCATACACCATAATCTCCTTGTCTTTATATTCAGACTTTATATCGCTACACAAAGTATAAAAATTTCCAGAAACGGTGTAAACATCATTATAGTGCGTCCAATCAATAGGCTTCAAATCCTTTGGAGGTTTTACCGACCTGCATATTTTACCACATGCAGTGAATACCAGCATGCCTGTTAGTATACATAAAATTATTTTATTCATCACTCACTTCCTTTCTGCTTTTCAGCTTTTAATTCATCTATCTGTTTTTGCAAATCAATAAGATGTAAAGTGAGTTCTTCTATCTTTTTAAGCAGGAGTGCATTCATTTCTCCCAATTGGATTCCGTTTTCTTCTACTTCAGTAGCGTTGGGTATATCCGGAAGGTGTTGATTGGTTTTAATGTATTGTTCTATTGCTTGTAAACTCATCAAAGAGTAGTCTTTGTCAAATACAAAATCAGGCCAACCAGACAGGGTTACTCTCACTTCTTTAGCACATATTTTGCCATTTATCGACAGTCTTTCCATCGGTTGATTAGTACCTATGCCTATATTACCATTATCTGCTAAAAAGAGAAAATAGTTTCCGGAAAGCCCCGTGTTACAAGCAGACGATGGCTTCCAAAAATTTAAACCATAAGAGCCTTCCTGTCCATTTAAATACTCTATTCCCCAAATTCCCATTTTGCAATCTTCACTGGCAACACTTCCAAACAAAAGGGAACCATTGGCAGATTGCATTGCCTGAAGTTGCATATTTCCTCTATTGTTTACTGATTTGCCTGTAATCAAAATATTTCCATCTACAACATGAAGTTTCTGATGTGGAATGTTTGTTCCTATTCCTACATTACCATTTGTAGCTATTTTAATTGCTTCTACTCCTGATGCATACAAATAAAAATCCTGACCACAAGGAGAGCCTACTTCAGAAGTATAAATAGGTTTATTAAATAAAAAGGCATCTAGGTCAGTAGTATAATCCCAAGAAGTCTTATGCCTTGTACAGGAAAGGGTTCTATCAACTTCTCTTGTTGGTACTAAATGAAAAGAGCCTTGTAGTGTATTGAAATAAAATCCTATTCTTGCTTCCCATCCTATATCGGGATCCTGCGCTTTAAGGGTATATAACCCTGCTATCGTAACTGTTATGAGTACTAAAATTTTTCTCATGATATTTTAATTTTTACTTTGTTTATAGATTGCAAAGTTAGCAATAATTACCAACAACAAATACTCCTTATTTATTGGGATATTTATTGATTTTTTATCCCTATTTATAGGGATATTTAAAGAAAAGGGAAACACATTTTTCTTCTTTCCTTTTTCGGGTCAATCTTTTTGCACGTGATTAATTTTCTCTGAAGATGAAAATTATCTGTACCTTCAAAACAAGTATCAAACTTCATTTTCATTCCTTTGTTTCCTCTACTTTAAATGTAACATTATAATCATCCGGTATTTTAGGTATTAATACCCAATTCATCAATTCCAAAAATTTTTTGCAAGTTCCACATTGTCTTATCCGTATTATGTA
>JAISDH010000018.1 GCA_031264975.1 Bacteroidales bacterium | reverse complement strand
CGACATGTTTATAATATGTCCGCGACATGTTTTTAGATGTCCGCGACATGTTTTTAGATGTCCGCGACATGTTTATAATATGTCCGCGACATGTTTTTAGATGTCCGCGACATGTTTTTAGATGTCCGTGACATGTTTTTAGATGTCCGCGACATGTTTTTAGATGTCCGCGACATGTTTATAATATGTCCGCGACATGTTTTTAGATGAGCTGGACATGTTTTTTCATCTGTTGTATATCTTTTTTCATCATTTTTTCGGAGCGCCTCTAAAAAAAGAATCATCCAAACAACAAATTATTGTTCCAAAAAAATAAGTGAACATAATCAACTCTATATATGAGATAAGCATTCAAATTATATACATAAAATGATTATGCTCACTGTTTCTATCTATTGTAATATCTTCCGCAAAGATTCAGCAGACGTATTTTGCAGGGAAATAATTATTTTCCCAAGGCATTTAGTTTTTCTTCAATGGCTTTTAATTCATTTTCCGTATCTTTCATATTGGCGTATACGGTTCTCAACATAATCAAAGTATTTCTATCTTTTGGGTCCAGTTGATGAGCCTTTTCCAAATAAGGACGAGCCTGCTCCAGCAATTTAGAAGTATTTTCTGCTTCACGTTGGTATTCTTCATTATCAACAATGTCATCCATTGCTTTTATTTTCTCAACATAATTATTGTAATAACAGTTGCCTAAATTGTAAATAGTTATCAGGTCATTGGGTTGGATATCCAACGCTTGTTTGAAATATTTTTCAGCTTCGTCATATTTTTTCTGATTGCTTAATTCCGAACCATAGTTAATCAACAAAACGTGATTTTGAGGATATTTATCCAATGCCCGATTCATAATAGCAGTTGCTTCGTCCACTTTTCCCGCCCATGACAATGCAATAGAATAAGCAACGGCATAATCTGCATTCATGGAATCTCCCGAAAAGAATATCGGTTCGCCGGCTTTAACCACATTGAGTACCTTTGCCGTATCATTTTCCAAGCGGTAAATATTAATCAAACGTATATAAGGCATTATATCTTTGGATTTCCGGTGTATCAAATCATTATAATTCGTTTTGGCAACGTCCATCTTTTTGGTTAATTCAGCGGTGTAAGCCAACAAATATACGATATGTTCCTGAGACCTGTCTGCTTTATACGCCTTTTCTGTTACGGAATACGCCTCTTCATATTTTTGTTGTTCAAAAAGTTTTACAGCTTCCTCATATAAAATGCCGGCACAATATTTTAATCCCTGCCTCGGGTCTGCAATACCCATGTTTACTGTAATATTCGGATCTAATTCCAAAGCCTTTAAATAGGAATCGTATGCAATCTCTCCGCAATTTGTACAAAGTCCCATATATTCTTTTATCTTTGTTGCAGAAAGCTGTAGATAAATGTTTCCACGATACATCCATGTCTTCGCTTCATTTTTTGTTTCTTCATTTAAGATAGCTTTATCAATAGCAGCTTGCGCTCTATCATAGTATTCATTTGCATAAAAATTATATGCATTATTCAATTCTTTTTTCTGACTATACGTAATATTCATTACACAAAGCAGAAACATTACACAAAATAACTTGTTCATATCTTTGATTATTTTTATTATTATTTTTATTTATTTGAAATCGTATTGATTAATTTTCCTCTTCTGTTTCAATATCATGATTAATATCCGTTTCATCAGTCATCACTTCGACGTCGTCAGTCATTACTTCAACTTCATCAGTCATTACTTCGCCGTCATATTGTTCATTTTCTTTGTCATTATTCTCTTCTGTCGGAACTTGTGTTACAGCTGCGATAGAATCTCCCGGTTTAAGGTTAATCAATCGTACTCCCTGCGTGGCTCTACCCATTACGCGTAAATTGGCAACCTTTAATCGGATAATGATTCCACTGCGATTAATAATCATTAAATCATCAGAATCCATAACATTTTTGAGAGCTATCAGATTGCCTGTTTTCTCAGTAATCTTGATAGTTTTAACGCCTTTTCCGCCTCTATTTGTTTCTCTATAATCTTCAAAAGAAGAACGTTTTCCGTATCCATTTTCAGATACGACCAATATATCCTCTTCTCCTGTATTTGGGACACAAAGCATGCCAATTACACGGTCTTCTTTGTCAAGAAGAGAAATTCCCCTTACTCCCGAAGCATTACGCCCCATAGGACGAACACGTTTTTCACTGAATCGAACTGCTTTACCGGAAAATAAAGCCATCATAATGATAGAATTACCATCCGTTAATCGTGCTTCCAACAATGTATCTCCTTCTCTGATAGTAATCGCATTAATTCCATTTTGACGTGGACGAGAATATGCTTCCAAAGACGTTTTTTTAATAATTCCTTTTTCAGAACAAAGAACAATATAATTATTGTTTATATAATCTTCATCTGAAAGATTTTTAATATTAATGACGGCACGGATTTTATCTTCCTGTTCTATATTGATTAAGTTTTGGATAGCGCGTCCTTTCGATAACTTACTTCCTTCCGGAATTTCAAACACCCGTAACCAAAAACATTTCCCCTTTTCCGTAAAGAAGAGCAGGTAGTTATGATTAGTAGCCGTATATAAATGTTCTATAAAATCATCATCTCTTGCGTCTGAACCTTTAGAGCCTTTTCCGCCTCTGTTTTGAACCTTGTATTCGCTTAAACTTGTTCGTTTTATGTAGCCTCTATGCGAGATAGTAATAACAACGTCTTCGTCTTCGATAGTATCTTCTATTCGGAAGTCTGTAGCGGCATATTCAATACGGCTTTTACGGTCATCTCCATATTTTTCCTTTATCTCTATCAATTCCTGTTTGATTACTTCCATTCGCATGGATTCATCAGCCAAAAAGCGAGTTAAGTAATCAATTCTCTTTATTAAATCGTTGTATTCATTTTGTAATTTTTCTCTTTCCAATCCTGTCAATTGTCTCAAACGCATATCAACAATGGCAGCAGCTTGTATTTCCGAAAATTGCCATTTCTCCATCAAGCCCGTTTTGGCTTCTTCTACTGTTTTGGAAGCTCTGATTAAATGTATAATTTCATCAATAATATCCAATGCTTTCAAAAAGCCGTCTACGATATGCAGTCTGTCTTCCGCCTTTTTGAGGTCATATTTAGCCCGACGGATAACAACCTCATGTCTGTGGTCTACAAAATATCGTATCAAATCTTTTACATTCAGTAGCATTGGACGACCATGTACCAGCGCTACATTATTCACGCTAAAAGAAGTCTGAAGCGGGGAATATTGATATAATTTATTAATAACGACATTGGTAACTGCATCGCGTTTCAATTCCAATACAACGCGAACGTCCCGTTTGGATTCATCGCGAATTTCAGCAATGCCTTCTATTTTACTTTCTTTTACCAGGTCGGCAATTTTTTTAACCATTTCAGCCTTATTTACCTGGTAAGGCACTGTATTTATAATAATTCGTTCCCGTCCATGCGTATGTTCCGCTGTTTCTACCGTAACATCTCCTCTCATCATTACGCGACCACGACCGGTCATAAGAGCTTCCCGCGCTCCTTCATAACCATAGATAATACAACTTGTTGGAAAATCAGGAGCTTTTATATATTTTATCAGTTCCTCAATTTCAATTTCTTTATTATCAATATACGCAATGATACCGTCTATTACTTCCTTGATATTATGCGGAGGCATATTTGTAGCCATACCCACCGCAATACCCGAAGAACCATTGATTAATAAATTCGGAACTTTTGCCGGTAAAACAGACGGTTCATATAAAGAATCGTCAAAATTAAGGTTCATATCAACAGTTTCCTTATTGATGTCTTCCAACATTTCTTCGGCAATTTTTCTCATACGGGCTTCCGTATAACGCATTGCCGCAGGGGAATCCCCATCAATAGAGCCAAAGTTTCCTTGTCCTTCAACCATGGTGTAACGCAAAGACCAGTCTTGTGCCATACGCACCATTGATTCATATACAGCAGTATCTCCGTGAGGATGATATTTCCCCAATACTTCCCCTACGATTCTTGCTGATTTTTTAGTAGGTTTATCCGACAGTATTCCCATATCATACATCGCATATAAAATTCTCCTATGAACAGGTTTAAAACCATCTCTAACATCCGGTAAAGCACGAGATACAATCACTGACATAGAATAATCAATGTATGCCGATTTCATTTGGTCTTCAATGTTTACCGAAATTATTTTTCCTCCTTCTATCATATTTAATTATAAAGTCAAAAACATAAAGTTCAACTATTTAAACTTTTAAAAAATAATTTACGAAGATACAAAAAAAATCAATTGAATTTACCTTTTGGTTGAATCTTTTTTTAACACCCAATCATGAATAATGAATAAATGAAAATGGAAAATCATAACCTCATAAACAAATAATTGACTGTCATTTTCCGCATAGTATATACTTTACATGGCGCAATTTTGTGAAATGTT
Source organism: Bacteroidales bacterium (assembly GCA_031264975.1). Taxonomy (GTDB): domain Bacteria; phylum Bacteroidota; class Bacteroidia; order Bacteroidales; family WCHB1-69; genus JAIROC01. Next base: position 453 of record JAISDH010000018.1, on the reverse strand, counting down.
ATTATGCGAATTGAAAAATCGGATTTTCATAACCTGCAAAAAATAATCATCTCCTGAGTGTTGTTTGGGAAACAGAATTTTGTTTTAAGTCTTGCCTTTCAGACAGTAGTTGAGATACATTTTCCTTTCCGACAGTCAACAATTATCGGAAATGAAAATCCAGCCTCTCAAGTTACACTGTCTTTCAGATATTTTCTTTTCTCCTTTTTTCTTTTCGTCCTTTTTCTCTTTTCGTCCTTTTTCTCTTTTTTCTTTCCTTTTTCCGTTCGCCCTTTCATCCCTTTGTCCCTTCGCCCGTTTTCCCTCCTCGCAGGTTTGTTCTTTTGGAAGCTTTAAATTTTCCCTTTATTTAGGTGAATGGTAAGATGAATTTTTGTACTTTTGCAAAAATTTCAAATATGACAACAGACATAAATACGATTGACAAACATTTTTTACGGCAAACTATTGAGT
>JAISDH010000008.1 GCA_031264975.1 Bacteroidales bacterium | reverse complement strand
GGATACTTTCTTTAAAAAACACAGCATCCGCATGATATAATTCTGCTTGTTCCAGTTGAAACCAGATAGACGGCTCATGGGTATACAAATTCTTATTCTTGACAAAATAAAGTAATTTTCCCTTCTCTGATTCTAATCCGAGTTGAGTTAAACCCTCATCCAGAATAGTTACTTCCGAGCTATCTTTGTATAATCCAATCATAATAAAACAAAAATATTAAACTTATTTGACATTCGATTATTCATCCATTTATTTGAAAAGAGATATCTTCACCTTTAGAACGGGCTTCTTTTATCATCTGCTGATATTCTTCCGGTAGAGAATCGATGGGAACAATTAAATCGTCGACCATTACGTATTGGTTGAATGGGTTATTTTCAATCATGAGATTGGTCGAAAATTTATTATCGAACCTGTTTAATTTTAACAAATCCCGGATTGTTTTCGATTTAGCGGAAACAGTTGAACTCTTTGTTTCAAAATATTCGTGAATATCAGATGAGGGAATGTAGGGTTCAAAAGATCTATCGAAAAGGAAGTTGAGGCTACCGATCGTATATATTATCGAGGCGGCCCAGATTTCCAATTTACCTGTAATAAAAGGAACCGTTCTCTTCCTTCCTAATTTTTGAACCAATTCAACACAAAGGGTTTTATACTCTTCGTTCAGCTTATCCTGGCAGAAATCAGAGACCAATTTGATAAGCATTTGCTCTTTCTCTTTTTTTACTTGTTTTGTATCCATATTGCTTGACATTAAAATTATCTATTGTTGAGGAGTTGCTTGTAGTTGCTGTTTGATAATCATATTATTTTTCTTGATTTTTATTATTGTTCTAACAATTCATTAACTTGTTTTTCCAGCATTGGAAGGTAGTTGCAGATTATCAACCATAAAATATCTTCCGAAACACTGTCGTAGCCATGAATAATACGATTTCGCGTATCAACAATCTTGCGCGAGGCCTCAATAGGAAAATCAGGCACAATTTTCAAAATCCTGTTCATTGCCTCGCCGATAATTTCAATGTTTCTCTCAATGGCTTTGCGGGTTTTCAGGTCGTTCTGAAACTCATAAAAGTTGCGTTTTTCGGGAAGGAAACTCCATATTTCACTTATTGCCTGCGAAATATCCTGCAAGTATATCTTTATTTCCTTGTTATTTTGCATAAATCAATTGTTTGGTATTGTCAATTTCCTGACGCAAATACGGATTTCTGATTGCTTTTTCTTCAAGCAAATCAACAGGGCGGTTGAAAATATCCTGTATGGCAAACTTTAAATCGAAATATTTACCGGCATAATCAAGCGGGTTGCTACTGTTGATGTCTACAATCATATCCACATCGCTCTGGTCGTTAAATCTGTCAGTCAACACAGAACCAAAGGCGTACAGGGTCTTCACATCGTATTGCCTGCACAGATTTGATATACTATTTTTATATTGTTCTATATACATAATATATAACTGTTATTTCAATTGTAAATGTACGTAAAATTTTTCAATTGCATACAAGCGGATAAAAATTAGGGTGCAACCTTTTCGCAAATCGGGTACAACCTTTTTGGAAAAAGGATGCACCCGATTTGAAAACAGGTAGGCGGCTTCTTATGGGAGGGGTATTCTTTAATGGTAAAGGGATAAAATCATTAAAACATGTTAATGGATTTGGTTTGTAAGAAACATTACTTATATTTGCGGTGTACTATCAAACTAATACACTAATAAATTATAATCTATGATTCAATTAACTGATGTAAGTTTTGGATACCGTAAGCAGAAGCAGGTGCTTCACTGCGTTAGCTTGGACGTCAAGCCGGGTATCATTTATGGTTTGCTTGGGAAGAATGGGGAGGGGAAGACTACTCTGCTCAATATTATGTGCGGGCTTTTGTTTCCGGATAGCGGGACTTGCCGTGTTTTTGACGAGGCGCCGGAAAAGCGGAAAGTGCCCTTTCTTCAGAAGATTTTTATCTTGCCCGAAGAACTCAACCTGCCTGATGTGACGGTTTCGGACTATATTAAAATGTATGCTCCTTTTTATCCTTCTTTCAGTAATGAACGGTTGGAGGCGTGCGTTGAATCGTTCGGGCTGGAGATGAACGACGCTATCCGGCGGTTGTCGTTAGGGCAGAAAAAGAAAGTGGCCATTACGCTGGCTTTGGCGGCTAATACGCCGGTTCTCTTTATGGATGAGCCTACGAACGGGTTGGATATTCCGTCGAAAAGTATTTTTCGTAAACTGCTTGGTTCGTTTGTCCGCGAAGAGCAGTCTATCATTATCTCGACTCACCAGGTGCGCGACCTGGAAAGCCTGATAGACGCGGTTATCGTGCTCGACAACAAAGAAATCGTATTCAACAAATCGCTCGACGAAATAAGCGATAAACTGGATTTCCGTACAATCGAAGCGAACGAGCAGGCGCTTTATTCCGAACTATCGCCTATCGGGAAAATGGGCGTGGTACGCAACGACACCGGCGAAAAGAGCCAGGTTTCGCTGGAATTGCTGTTCAATGCCGCGATTTCTTCCAAAGAAACTATTAAACAAATTTTTAACGCATAATCTTTATTACAATGGATACTTATTTTAATTTGAATCGGATCAGCTACCTTTTGCGGGCCGATTGGATTGAGCACAAGAAAAGCCTGTTGCTTAGTTTGGGTGGGGTTTTACTTGTATGGATTGTCATGCTGTACTTCTCCGGGTCGGATAATACAAAGGCTCAAAGGTTATCTTTCTTTTTGGGCGGACTTATTACTTTTATTTATTATTGCCGCTTTATCAGTAAGAAAATCCATCGGCCGAAAGGTATATATTATACGCTTCCAGCCAGTAACCAGGAGAAGTAT
>JAISDH010000452.1 GCA_031264975.1 Bacteroidales bacterium | reverse complement strand
TTGAAAATACCATACGGCTACACGACAAGCTATTCAAAACAAGCCGAACTGTTGGGCAAACCGTCTGCAGTAAGAGCCGTTGCCAATGCCAACGGGAAAAACAAAATCTCCATTATATTGCCCTGCCACAGAGTTATCGGAGCAGACGGAACTCTTACAGGTTATGGCGGCGGAATTTGGCGAAAGAAAAAACTGTTAGAGTTTGAGAAGAAAAATATTCTGTAATATGAACAGATAAAACACTTTGTACACGATAAATACAAGAAAATGTAGAAAAGAGAAGTCAATACGTGCCGCCAACTTACAACGTGAAGCCGTCGTATTATAATGTGATACCACCATGTTACAAAATATCGCCGCCGTGTAAAGTTAGGAAGTATAAGTATTTGATGCTCTCATAAGTCAAATAATTAAAAAAGCCTTACTACATTTGTAGTAAGGCTTTAAAAATCTATTTATTGAACGAAAATATAAAAATCGTCTTTCAATGGAGAAACAAAACCTACAATGGAAGATTATCATGCTTTTTAGCAGGATTTTCCAATTGTTTGTTTTGAGTAGAACGCAAAGCGCGAATAACACGATAGCGCGTATTGCGAGGTTCTATAACGTCATCAATATATCCATAATTTGCGGCAGTGTATGGATTTAAAAACAGTTTATTATATTCCTCTTTTTTTGCGGCAATCGCTTCTGCTTGTTTTTGCGGGTCTGGAATTTCTTTTATTTCTTTCGCATACAATACTTCTACAGCTCCTTCAGCGCCCATAACGGCTATTTCTGCCGTTGGCCAGGCATAGTTAATATCTCCTCGAAGTTGCTTACAACTCATCACGATATGAGAACCGCCGTATGATTTGCGTAAAGTTACCGTAACTTTCGGAACGGTGGATTCTCCGTAGGCATACAATAACTTGGCTCCATGAGTTATCACTCCGCCATATTCCTGACCTGTACCGGGCAAAAATCCTGGAACATCTACCAGGGATACGATTGGAATATTAAACGCATCGCAGAAACGAACAAAACGCGCTCCTTTACGGGAAGCATTGATGTCCAAAACGCCTGCCATGTGCAATGGTTGATTGGCAACAACGCCAACCGACATGCCGCCCATGCGGGCAAAACCGATTACAATATTCTTCGCATATAAAGAATGTACTTCCAAAAACTCCCCATGGTCAACAATGGATGCAATTACATCTTTAACGTCGTATGGTTTGGTTGGATTTTCCGGAATAATGTCATTTAGCGAATTATCTACTCTGTCGATAGGGTCGTTACATTCTATTTCCGGCGGCGTTTCCATGTTGTTGGAAGGAAGAAAACTTAATAAATGTCGTATCATTTTAATTCCGTCTTCTTCATTTTCAGCAACAAACTGTGCAACACCCGATTTTGTGGCATGTATGCTTGCTCCCCCCAAATCTTCAGTAGTAACATCTTCTCCCGTTACGGTTTTAACCACTTTGGGACCCGTTAAAAACATGTAACTTGTATTTTTAACCATCATCACAAAGTCGGTTAAAGCAGGCGAATAAACGGCGCCTCCTGCACAAGGTCCAAATATTGCTGAAATTTGAGGAATAACTCCCGACGCTAAAATATTCCGTTGAAAAATAGAAGCATAACCGGCAAGACTGTTTACGCCTTCCTGGATTCTCGCTCCTCCCGAATCATTAATGCCAATAAGGGGAGCGCCCATTTTCGTTGCCAATTCCAATACTTTGCATATTTTAGCCGCATGTGTTTCCGACAAAGAACCACCAAATGTGGTAAAATCCTGGGCAAAAACATAGACTAAACGACCGTCTATAGAACCATATCCTGTTACGACCCCGTCTCCCAAATATTTTTCTTTTTCCATTCCAAAATTTGTACAACGATGAGTAACAAACATGTCAAATTCTTCAAAACTTCCTTCATCCAATAACATGCTTATTCTTTCTCTTGCAGTAAACTTGCCTTGTGAATGCTGTTTTTCTATCCGTTTTTCACCACCACCAAGTCTTGCTTTTGTTCTAAGCTCCAACAATTCTTTTATTTTATCTTGCATTGTCATATCTCAATATTTTTATTTATTCATTATCAAATTTAATTATTTTTATCCGGCTTTTCGCACAATTCGGTCAATACGCTTCCTGTTGATTTAGGGTGTAGAAATGCAATATTCAGTCCTTCCGCACCCTTTCTCGGCTGTTTATCTATTAATTGAATCGACTTTTCTCCCAATTCTTCCAAAGCCGAAGACAAATTATCTACGGCATAGGCAATATGATGTATTCCTTCTCCTCTTTTTTCAATAAACTTGCCAACAGCGCTTTCCGAATCCGTGGGTTCCAGCAACTCTATTTTTGTTTGTCCTATCATAAAGAATGCCGTTTTTACCTTCTGGTCTGCAACTTCTTCTATTGCATAACATTTTAGCCCCAACACCTTTTCGTAATAGGCAATAGCCTCATTCAAGTTTTTTACCGCTATACCTATATGTTCAATATGTGATAATTTCATATTATATTTTAAATTTAATTATGCTAAAAATCCCAATAACAATCCTGCCGCAACAGCGCTTCCGATTACTCCCGCAACGTTAGGTCCCATGGCATGCATCAATAAATGATTTGTTTTATCATAATGTAATCCCAGTTCATGAGATACACGCGCAGAATCAGGAACGGCGCTCACGCCGGCATTCCCTATTAACGGATTAATCTTGTTTCCTTCCTTTAAAAACAGATTAAAGAACTTTACAAAAAGAACGCCTGCCGCCGTTGCAACGATAAATGAAAGCGCACCCAAGATAAAAATCTTAATAGATTTATCGGTTAAAAATGTAGTTGCCTGTGTAGACGCTCCAACCGTCAATCCTAACAATATCGTAACAATATCAATCAATGGATTGGCAGCCGTATTTGCCAAACGACGTGTTACTCCGCATTCTTTTAATAGATTGCCAAAGAAAATCATCCCCAATAGAGGAAGTCCCGCAGGCACGACAAACGTGGTTAAAAGTAACCCTAATATGGGGAAAATTACTTTCTCATTCTGAGAAACTTTTCGAGCAGGTCTCATACGAATCAGTCTTTCCTTTTTAGTAGTTAACAATTTCATAACGGGCGGCTGAATCACCGGAACCAATGCCATATAAGAATAGGCAGATACGGCAATAGCTCCCATTAAATCAGGCGCTAACCTGGAAGACAAGAAAATAGCTGTTGGACCATCCGCTCCTCCAATAATACCAATGGCGCCTGCTTCCGTTGCAGAAAACCCCCCAAAAGCGCTTGCCGCCATATAGGCTCCGAAAATACCGAATTGAGCAGCAGCGCCGATAAGCATTAACTTGGGATTGGATATCAATGTTGAAAAGTCAGTCATCGCCCCAATGCCTAAAAATATCAATGGAGGATAAACGCCTTTCACCACTCCGAAATACAAATAATTTAAAACAGAACCATCCTCATATACTCCAATTTGAAATCCCGGTGGAAATGGAATATTTCCTACGATGATACCAAAGCCAATGGGAACTAAAAGCATGGGTTCCCATTTTTTTGCTATTCCAAGAAATAAAAAAAACAAGCCAACCAGTATCATAATAAGATGCCCAAATGTTGCATTGGCAAAACCTGTATAGGACAGGAATTGAGTTATATTTTCGCTTATTGTTGTAATAAAGTCCATTATTATCCTATTATTAGTAATGTATCACCTTCATTTATACTGTCGCCTTTAGCGATTTTAATCTCTTTGACAACGCCGTCTTTATCTGCGTCAATATTGTTTTCCATTTTCATGGCTTCCAACAACACAACCTTTTGCCCATTTTTAACCGAATCTCCTACCTTTACAAAAACATCAAGGATTACTCCCGGCAAAGGAGATTTTAATGGTTTATCATTTGTTGTTGCATTATTAGACGCAGCAACCGGACGTGTAACAACAGGGCGTACCGTAACCGGAACTTCAGAAGCTTTTTCTTCTAACTCAACGGTATGAGTAGTTCCATTGACAGTTACCTTTACCTTATTTTCTTCCACATTGTCAACAGAGACAACATAATCTTTACTACTTATTTTAAACTTATATTCCTTCATAAAATGAATACTCTATTATTATTTTCTTTTTGGTGATTTCTTAAATAAAATATGCTTTGCCGACCACTGCGAGTGTTGATTTAAAGAACGATTCAGCCAAAAACCGGTTTGTTCTATTTCGTGTTGGTCGTCAAAGTACAAATGTAATGCCATTGCAATTGCCGCGAGGTCTAATTCATTCGCATTGGAAACTGCCGGTATTGCTTCAAGTTGTATTTCTTTTTTCTGTTTATGACGTTCTGTTTGTTTTCTGAAATATTTTCCTGTATAATAAAATATTACCGCTAAAATAAACAGTACAATAAACACAATAGTCATGGTTGTAATTGTAATAATAACGCCATATTTATCCGTTTCTGCATATTTTTCTCCACGCGTTTTTTCAACTATGGTATAGTTAATAGCGTTCGGCGTTGGTTCTTCCATTATTTCCCAAGTTGCCTTTTCTAACGGAACATTTTCCATTTTACCCAAAGATACGTCGGCACGCTGAGATGTAATATCATAACTAACACTGTCTATTAAAACACGTCCGCTTCCGTCAAATAGCGCCAGAAAACCAATTTCATCCAAGGAAAAATTCACATGGAAAATACCTCTGTCTACATTGTTGTAAGCATAAAAGAGAGAATATGTTCTGGACGACATTTGCGTACGGGGGTCTCCTTTGGGGATACGATACTTTGTGGGATTATTAATATCATTGGTTACATAACATCCACCCACATCCGCCGTAGAATATCCCGTATTGAAAAGCTCAAACCACCCGCTATGCACGCCATACTGGTCTATACAATTACTGTCATTCTTTACCAATATTTCATTGATACGAATGTCTCTCACACCTTGTCCCTTAACAACAACAAATGCCGTCGTTAGGAACAGAAAGAAGAAAATCTTCAAAAAAAATACCTTCATTTTTATCTCAATCATTTATATATCAAAATTTTAACTAAACTTAAATGCTATTTTATTTAATCCTGCAAAGGTAGACAAAAATGTAATCCCTTTTACCTTTACAAAACAACTTAATGAAAAAGTAACATCTATTTATTAAACCATAATGTATCAATCTCTTATAGATAATATTATTGTTGTCTAACACTATTATTCTCGCATAAGGACAAAGAAATATATGGATTATGATTATTATTTTTACACAATTCTTTCCCGCCGTTTTCTGTAGCTAACGCTATATTTTCAGATAAATTATTTTTAATACACGCTTGGCTCAATAGACATACGTTATCCGTATTTTCCACTGATTGAATATTCCACTGGGAAGAATAAATTGTCTTTTCGTGTTCTATCATTTGATTATTCTGAATCTCGTTTTCAGCATGCTTTGATTGTATACCATGATAGTTTTGAGCAATAAATGTCAAAGCGCCTGCGGTATATCCAATAAACGCCAACAAGGATATTTTTTTGAGATACCAAATAAAATCAATTTTCTCCAATCCCATTGCCGCAACTCCTGCTGCAGAACCGATAATAAGTATACTTCCGCCCGTACCGGCACAGTAAGCAATAAATTCCCAAAAATAATGATCCATTTCAAATGAATACATTCCCATTGCTCCCGCTACCAAGGGAACATTGTCAATGACGGCAGATAATAAACCAATAATATAACTGATTACAAAATATTTCCCCGAATCTGCCAAAGGAATAGTATCTAATGAATTAGCCAAAAGCACAAGATGTCCACAGACCTGCAAAGCCGCAACCGCCAATAGAATACCCAAAAAGAAAAGAATACTTGCTACATCAACCCGCGTCAATATCGCCGGAACCGTTAATGCTTTATTTCCTTTTAAAGCAGGCGTACGTTGTAATAACTCTGTAACTATCCACAGCAACGCCAAACCTCCTATCATTCCCATATAGGGCGGTAAATGTGTGATTGATTTAAAAACAGGTACAAATATCAAAATGCCAACGCCAATACAAAGGATAAGTAAACGCGTATTTGACGATATTTGAATATCTTTTTTCAAATCATTTCCCTCTTGCTGGGGGCTTGTAAAATTGCCTTTTAACCGGAAAGAAAGAATTATCAACGGTACAACAATAGACATCAAGCTGGCAAGGAATGTTTTAAGAATAATATTAACGGTACTGACTTTTCCGCCTACCCATAACATAATTGTAGTAACATCTCCTATCGGCGACCATGTTCCACCTGCATTCGCGGCTAAAACGACCATGCCGGAAAAAAACCAGCGGTCTTCTTTCGTTGTAATTAATTTCCGCAACAGGGTAACCATAACAATTGTTGTTGTCATATTGTCTAAAACAGCAGACATGAAGAAAGTTAAGATAACAACAAGCCACAAAAACTTAACTCTGCTCGTTGTTTTTATCTTATCGGTGATAATCTTAAAGCCGCCGTAAGTATCAATCAATTCGACAATTGTCATTGCTCCTAAGAGGAAAAACAGAATTTCGGCTATTCCGCCTAAATGTACAACTAACTCATTCTGAACAAGCCAATCTATAAAACTTCCTCCTGATGTTTCACTATTCTGGAAGAGTTGGTGCAAATCGGGATTAAAAATAGTAGATTCTCCCCCGACTATCATTAATGTCCACAAAGCAACACCCAGCAATAATGCTGACGCTGTTTTATTTATCTTCAAAGGATGCTCTAATGCGATACATCCATATCCCGCTACAAATACGAGAATGATTATATAAAATATTGAATTCATAACTATAATATTTTTTTAATATATGTTTCTAAATGTATTATGATTTTACAAAGTCAAGCATTATTTTGGCGTCTTCTCCATGCAAAACAATTACAGGCGAAGAAGGAACAAAATCATGTGGGATATATTCCAATAATTGAAAAAGAAAAATCGAACCGTCATCCGTTCCTCTTATCTCCATTAAACAACCTGAATCCATCGTCTTTTTTATGGTTTTTACCCCGTTAAAATCTTTATTCGTTATACAGGAAATCATCTTTCGTGCATTACTTGTATCTATATATATTTTATATTTTTTGAGTTTCCCACCTGTGGGCTCATATATATAGTCCCCTGAATTTTTACTTGTTTTCATTACTAAATAAATCACCCCTACTATTATTATTACTGCGCCTGTTACAACTAACAAAGGGGTTAGACTTGCACCCTTAAAAATTGTTAGTCCAAGAATAGCTATTAATATTCCTGCTATTATCACAATAATTGAGCCAAAGGGACTGCTCTTTACTTTAATAATTTTCTCATCCTTCATATTCTGAATCTTTTCTTCGATTCGTTCAAAATTTTCCATAACTTACTTTTATTTAACTGTTATATTTACTTTACTTTATTTTGTTTTATGTTATTGTTTTATAATATTCAAATAATGATTTAATCTTCCTACAACAAACACACATAGTTCGTCCATAGAAACTATAATTTTATCATAGAAAAAATAAGGAATAACACCAAAATGAAAATACTATACTCACCTGCTATGTAAACAATAGCATAGGTATGCACACAATAAATCCTTTGGTATTATATCAGGAGGGAGACGTTTAACAACGTAATTTACCAATCCCTAAAGTGTAATATTCATTATGTAACTTTAGCGAATGACAAATATGAAATACAATGTTACGATGAAACAATTTGTTTTTTAGTATATGTTTTATATAAAACTCCTTAAAAGACACATTATCCGGAAGTTGTATAGTAGTCGAAACAATATGATACGAACAGGCAGGCTTCTCCCATGTATTTGGAAAGTATTGAGATGATTCAGAAATATAATGCTGACCATCTTCAATAGAAGATTGAAACGCATTCAGGCTAACGTCTACTTGTCGGCAAAATACCGAACTTTGCACGTCATTAGCCATAGATGTAAAATCTGCGCCAATCATTAAAAGTGTAAGTACTAAGGAAATAAAACCTATCTTCATTCTTTTATTCGTGTATTATTTTGAAAGTGCAAATGTACAATTAAATTTTGAAATAACAACGAAAAAAAAATATTTTTTTATGCTGAAAAAAATAGAAATTATTTTCACCGCAATTCTTTGGTAAGGCGACGCTATTACTTATTAAATGTAGCATGGTAGTTTTCTATTTTATTCCACAAATGTACCCTGTCTATTCCGCGAACATTATGTTCATGTGTAGGATAAACAAAATAATCCACCTGTTTACCTGCTTTGATAGCCTGGGTTAAAAATTGAAGGCTGTGTTGCCAAACCACTGTAGCATCCATTGCTCCGTGAATAATCAATAAATGTCCGTCCATGTTTTTTACCTGATTTAATAAAGATGATTGTTGATAACCTTCCGGATTTTCGTCGGGAGTGTCCATGTAACGTTCTCCATACATGATTTCATAATATTTCCAATCAATAACGGGACCTCCGGCTGTTGCAACTTTAAATATTTCAGGATACTGTAATTTTAATGTTATGGTCATAAATCCTCCATAACTCCAGCCGTCTACCGAAAAACGATTGGTATCTACATAGGAAAGCGACTTTAGAAAATTTACGCCATCCATCTGGTCTTCTACTTCCAAAGTTCCCAAACGACGATGTATCGTACTCTCAAACTCAAATCCACGATTGGAGGTTCCGCGATTGTCCAGCGTAAATACGATATATCCTTTTTGCGCCATATAATGTAGGAAATGTCCGCCACTCAACCAACTGTTGGTTACCAATTGTGAATGCGGTCCTCCATATACATACACAAAGACAGGGTACTTACGTGTTGAATCAAAATGAATGGGTTTAATTAAACGATAATATAAATCGTCTCCATTGTTATTTTGTAAAACACCAATACTGACTTCAGGCAAAATATATTCGGACAGAGAAGTTGTATCTTTGAGCAAAGCCGTCTTTTCTATTCCCTTCGCGTCTTTGAGCACAATAGCCATCGGCAAACCGATATGCGAATATCTATCTATATAATAAGCGCCATCAAAAGAAGGTTGAAC
>JAISDH010000442.1 GCA_031264975.1 Bacteroidales bacterium | reverse complement strand
ATTGAAGACCGAATGGTAAAGGTATTCATGAGAAGTGGAAATTTTGATGATAAAATAGAAAAAGACCTATATGGAAATGATTTATCTCCATTTGTTTTGATAAACCGTAAAGCAATTGTTCCCGATGAAAAAGAATTGGAACAGAATAATAGAAGTAGAAGTGCAAAATTAAGAATAGCAGAAATAAAATAAAATAAAATGGCAAATAAATTTAGATCAGTTAAAAATATCCCAAAGCCTAAAGAAAAATATTCAGATAAAAATAAGTCTGAAAATTTATCCGGAGTTCTCCATACACAAAAAGGCAAAGGAAATATGGGAAGAAAAATTCGTAAGGTATTCGATAATGTTTTCGGATTGGGAATATTGAGAAAAGTAAATTTTCAAAAAAATTTGCCATACTTTATTATTGTAGTAGCCATGATTATTGCATTGATATATAATAGCTTAAATACGCAATCAAAAAGATTAAAAATTGAAAAACTTGAAGACGAAATTACAAAGATAAATGATGTTTTGATGGATATCATTGAAGAAGAATACAATATCGATGATAAACAGGAAAAGGAACTATTAATAATTGCAAAGGAAGAAGGATTTCAAAGTAGCGGGTACATTCCATATACAATAAAAGTAGAAAATAAAGGAAAGGAGAAATGAAATGAAAAAATTTAAGATCAGTATTTTTTTTGTTTATATCATGATTCTATTTTTAGGAATAATGATTATGTATCGTATTGTTTCTTTAGCAATCGAGAAGGGGAAATATTACAGAGGAGAAATAGCTGACGATAAAGAAATGATTATTGACAATCGGATTTTCAGGACAGAAATAAATACCGTTTCCGGTAAGAGAGGAAATATATTTTCAGACGACGGTACAGTCTTGCTTTCCAATATCTTTATATATGACTTATATTGGTATCCTTCCTATATATATATAAATGATAAGAATGATAGTTTGTTTATGTCCAATGTAGATTCATTAATTAGAATTTTTCATCGGATAAATCCCAAAAGATCAATTAGTAGCTATAATAAACTTATCAAGCAGGACTATTTAGATTATCGAAAAGCATATAAAGCCGCTGTAAAACAAACAAAAAGCAAAGATAATAATATAAAGAAAGAAGGATATGATATTCTTAACAGTCTGAGAAAAAAATATGTACAAGTAAAGGTCTCTAATGTCAATCGTACCAATGAATGGGTAAGACAGAAGGATATCAATGAAATTGATTCTTTATTTGCTCTTTGGAAAGGCGATGTTCGATTTAAAGGAGGTTGTAAAAAAGACAGGCGAGATGTGAGGCGGCAATTAATGGGTGGGTATCCCAAAAGCATTTTAGGAACATTTGAAAGTACTACTGCCCAAAACAAAACAGATTCTATCGTATTTAAACGTGGAATAGAAGGATATTACGATTCATTGCTTAGAGGAGAATCAATCTCGTATCGAATATTAAAAGTAAATAATGAAACTGTCCGATTAAAAGAAAACAGATACCTTTCTCCTAACAATGGCTGCGATGTAATAACGACTATTAATAATGATATACAGCGTGTAACTAAGAATGCATTAGAAAAACAACTATTAGCGTCGAAAGCTGCATGGGGATGTGCTATTGTAATGGAAGTAAAAACCGGAGAAATAAAAGCTATTTGTAACTTGGATAAAGTAGGAAATCAATATGAAGAAAGGATAGACCATGCAACGACAGAACGCTATGAACCTGGTTCAACTTTTAAACTAATGACCCTGCTTGCAGCCATTGAGTCTGGAAAAATAGATACAAATGTAATTGTGCCGTGTGATAAAGGTAACTTTTCATTAAAAAGAGCATTTGCTATTTCCGATAATAAGGGACTGTATTATGCGGCTAAAATATCTTACCCTAATATCAGTACATTTCTTCTTGTACTAAAAAAGATGTCGTTAGAAAGGGATTTAAAAATAGAAACAGCACAGGCTCAGGTACCTATTCTGAATCCTATTACATCAAGAGAATCTGACTATATGAATGTTACACATGGGTATAGTATTAAAATGCCTCCTGTTTACATGCTTGCTTATTACAATGCTGTTGCTAATGATGGGATATATGTAAAGCCTACTTTAATAAAATCTATATCCTTGCCGAATAAAGGTTTTGCTCCTATTTATCATGAAGCAATTAATGTGGCTATTTGTTCCCCTACAACAATTGCTAAAGCAAAAAATTGCTTAGAAGCTGTTGTTACAGAAGGCTCTGCAAGAAGAGCAAGAGATGACCAATATCTTGCATATATAAAGAATAAAGATACTAATCTCACCTATCACCCATTGATAGCAGGGAAAACCGGAACGGCTTTTATCTATGATGAAAAAGAGAGAAAGTATTCGTCTACTTTAAAAAATTCCTCTTTTATTGGATATTTCCCAAGTCAAAAACCAAAATATACCTGTTTGGTATTAGTTTCAGGTACTCCACTGGACGGCAGCGTTGTTGCGGTGCCTGTTTGCAAAGAAATTGCGGAAAAACTCAATATGCACGATGTAGAAATTGAGCTAAGCAAATCAGAGAAAAATACGAAAAAGAATGTTCCAACCAGCCGCTTTGTATTTGCAAAAGACATGAATATAATATACAATGAATTGCAGTTGCCTGTAAGTTGGGAAAATGAAGAGCAATATATCAGTATCGCGAAGAATAGCAGCGATGAGTTTGTTTTCACTCCTAAAAAGATTCAGAAACAGGCTTTTTCTGAATTTAAATATGCAACGGCGAAAGATGCAATTTATCTCTTGGAAAAAATGGGATATGCTATACAAGTGAAAGGTAGGGGTAGAGTAAATCATGTACAAGTATCAGGAAAAACAGCAATTCTATTTTTGGAAAATTAAACTATAAATAAAATGAAAACAATCAGAGAGTTAATTAATAATGTTTCTATACTTCACATAACAGGTTCGGTTGAAAAACGAATTGAAGCTGTTTGTTTTGATACGCGAGAGGTAAAAGAATCCTGTTTATTTGTCGCTCAAAAAGGGACGAAAGTAGACGGACATGATTATATAGAACAGGCTATTGAAAAAGGAGCTGTTTGTATTGTTGTTGAGCAGATTCCGGAGAAATTTAAGGAAGGTATAACTTATATACAAGTAAAATCAACGCCGCATACATTAGCGCTTTTATCTTGTAATTTTTACAACAATCCGTCTAAACAGTTGAAATTGGTAGGAATAACAGGGACAAATGGAAAAACAACGACTGCAACCTTGCTCTATCAATTATTTACAAACTTGGGATTTAAGACAGGGCTGCTAAGTACTATTGAAAATAAAATTGGACAAATCACTGTCTCTTCAACACATACAACGCCGGACGCCATACAGATAAATTTCCTGTTAGCACAAATGGTATCAGCAGGCTGCGAATATTGTTTTATGGAAGTGAGTTCCCACGCCATTGTACAGGAACGTATCGCGGGGTTGCACTTTGTCGGTGGCGTTTTTACTAACATTACCCATGAGCATTTGGATTATCACAAAACCTTTAAAGAATATCTTACTGCAAAGAAATTATTCTTTGACAATCTTACAAAAACAGCATTTGCATTAGTCAATATTGACGACCCTAATGGGAAAGTCATGTTGCAAAACACTATTGCTGCACGCAAAACATACAGTTTGCAAACCATTCATTCTGACTTTAAAGCCAAGATTAACGAAAGTAATTTGGACGGGATGAATTTAATGATTGATAACGAAAGTGTATGGTTTCGATTGGTTGGAAAATTTAATGCCTATAACTTACTCTCCATTTATGCAACAGCTATTTTGCTTGGTATGAGTAAGCAAGAGCTATTATTGAAAATGAGCATGCTTGAACCGGCAGAAGGAAGATTTTCAATCTTTAGGAATCAGGATATAATTGTCATTGTTGACTATGCTCATACTCCGGACGCATTACTGAATGTGCTGAATACAATACGGGAAATAACAAATGGAGAGCAGAAAATAACTACCGTCATTGGTTGTGGGGGCAACAGAGACAAAACCAAACGCCCTGAAATGGCAAAAATTGCCTGTCAATTGAGTGACAAAGTAATATTCTCATCGGACAATCCTCGTGATGAAGAGCCGGAGGCAATCCTTAATGATATGATGCAAGGTATTTCAGATGATGATAACGACGAAAAAGTATTGGTCATCGCAGACAGGAAACAGGCTATTAAAGTAGCAATTACAACTGCGAAAAAAGGAGAAATCATTTTGATTGCAGGGAAAGGACATGAGAAGTATCAGGAAATAAAAAAAGTAAAATACAATTTCGATGACGTCGAAGTTGCCAAGAAATATTTAAAAATCTAAAATAACAAATATGTTTTATTATCTTTTTGATTGGTTAGACAAAAACTTTAATATACCGGGAACCGGAGTTTTTCAATACATTTCCTTTAGAACGGCAGTAGCGGGATTAGTTTCTCTATTTCTGTCATTAATCATTGGGAAATATGTAATCAAATTTTTGAAGAAGAAACAAATAGGAGAGGATATCCGTGATTTGGGATTGACCGGACAGGTAGAAAAAAAAGGAACGCCTACAATGGGTGGTATCATTATTATATTCAGTATCCTAATTCCTGTCTTATTATTCAATAAATTGAATAATGTCTATATCCTGCTAATGATAGCGACAACGGTATGGCTTGGAGTACTTGGATTTATTGATGATTATATCAAGGTTGTAAAAAAGAATAAAAGCGGCTTGCCGTCCAAACTAAAGCTCATTGGGCAATCGCTCTTGGGCTTATCGGTGGCGTTAGTCCTGTTTTTTCATCCTGATGTGGTTATTATGGAAAAAGAATCCAATCCCGACTATGTAAAAACGGAAGAGGTGTTTAGAGTGGAAAACAGTTCTTCCAACAGTAAATATAAGAAAATCGAAACAGGAAAATCAACAAAAACAACTATTCCATTTGTGAAAGGTAATGAGTTCGATTATTCGGTTTTACTAAAATGGGTAGGCAAGGATTATCAAAAATGGGCGTGGCTTATTTATATTCCTGTTATTATTTTCATTATCTGCGCTGTTAGCAATGGAACAAATCTAACGGACGGTTTAGATGGATTAGCCATATCCACATCAGGAATTATAGGGGCTACCTTGGGGGTGCTGGCATACGTGTCGGGTAATACGATTTTTGCGGATTACTTGAATATCATGTATATTCCCAATACGGGGGAACTGATGATATTTACAGGCGCGCTGGTTGGGGCTTGCTTGGGATTTTATTGGTGGAACACTTACCCTGCTCAAGTTTTTATGGGCGATACGGGCTCGTTGGCGCTGGGGGGAATTATTGCTGTGTTTGCGATTATTATTCGTAAAGAGCTGTTAATTCCTATTTTATGCGGAATCTTTTTCGTACAAACTATTTCCGTCATTATCCAGGTAGTCTATTTCAAATATACGAAAAAAAGATATGGGGAAGGGAGACGAGTCTTTCTCATGACTCCCATCCATCATCATTATCAGAAAAAAGGAATGCATGAAGCAAAGATTGTACAGCGATTTGTTGTCATTGCTATTATACTCGCTGTACTTACTATTATAACATTAAAATTACGTTAAATTAAATATATCTATTATGAGAATTGAGGATTTGATGATCGATAGATCACAGACTGTAGCTGAACAAGCTGCTATTTTAGAGAATAGATTAATCGCTATTCGGACGTCAAACAGGCATGAAATTGTTAACCAATTTGATAAAGAACAACATAGATTAGAATATGTTACTCAATATCAAGGAGTGAACTTTATCAATGATTCAAAAGCCTGTACCATTAATGCAACTTATTATAGCTTTGAAACGATTAAGAGCGATGTAATCTGGATTGCCGGAGGAAATGACCATGAAGTTAATTATATGGAATTACTGGGTCATGTTTCTCAGAGAGTAAAGGCATTAATTTGTATTGGGGAAAATAATCAGAAACTAATGGGAGCATTTTCCAATTATGTTGAATCTGTCTATGAGGAAAGAGATATGGAAGATGCTGTACGAAAAGCCTTTTATTCGGCAAAGAGAGGAAATCTTGTTTTGCTTTCAACAGGCTGTGCGTGCGACAACCTTTATCCTGATTACCAAACAAGAGGGTTGGCATTTAAAAAAGCAATAGCTCAGTTGTAAAATGGAAAGTAAGAACTTCGTCGGAAAATTAAGAGGCGACCGTATAATATGGGGGATAATTATTCTTTTATCTATTTTCTCCATATTTGTTGTGTACAGTACCGGTTCCAAGTTAGGAGACCCGTTGCATAAGGAAAGTTTATGGTTTCTTATACGGGGGCATGTTTTTTATCTCCTGTTGGGGTTTTTGGTTATGTACGTAATGAGTAATATTAATTACAGGTGGATTGGTCGATTCTCTAAAATCGGATTTCTGATAGCTTTGCTTTTGGTGTTTCTAACGTTTCTATTTGGTGAAAATGTCGGCGACGCCAAGCGAAGTTTAAAGATATTTGGTATTTCTTTTCAAACCATACAATTGGCAGAGGTTTTATTTATTATTTATTTCGCACAATGGATTAGTCGGCTTAAAGGGGAAATTAATAACCTGAAACGGGCGCTTATTCCCATGGTCATATACATTGGTATTACTTGTATATTGATTACTTCTCAAAAAACTTCGGGAGGTATTATCATGGGGGTTACCTATTTTATGATGTTGTTTATTTCTCAGCTGAAGAAAAGATATTTCTTTGCAGTATTGGGCAGTATCGCAGTTATTGGGGGATTAGGTTTACTTATCATTTTAAAATCCAATGTATCTGTTTTTCGTCTTGATACTGCAAAGGAACGTATCGAATCTTTTACCGGTAAAAGCGAAGTCAATAAAGAGACCATTATCACTGAAGCTGCTATTGCGAGGGGAGGGATTTTACCGGTTCCGGGCGGTTCTATTTTAATGGGTTCGGTAGGCGAAAGTTTTTCCGATTATATTTATGCTTTTCTTATTGAGGAGTATGGTATTTTGATTGGCATGATGATTATTCTTTTGTATCTGGGACTGTTTTACCGTATACGAAAAACTGCCATCAATATACAGTCTGTTTTTGGGGCATACTTATCGATTGCGTTAGGGTTTTTTGTTGTATTTCAAGCATTGACTCACATGCTGGTTTGCGTGGGATATTTTCCGGCAACGGGAGAAACCTTACCATTAATCAGCCGGGGGGGGATGTCTATTTTGACGATGTCGTTTTGCTTTAGCATTTTGCTCAATATTAGCGAAGAGGCAAAAGAAGATAAGAAAAAACTAAAAGAAGAACAGAATCGGGAAAACAATATAAGCGTACAGGATATTAACACTTAAAAAATGAATAGCATGACAAAGAAGATAATCATTTCAGGAGGCGGAACGGGGGGACATATTTTTCCTGCAATTGCAATTGCCAATGCAGTAAAAGAACTGTTGCCCGATACGGAAATTTTATTTATTGGGGCGAAAGGAAGAATGGAAATGAAACGTGTTCCGGAAGCCGGTTTTCCCATTGAAGGATTGGATATTTATGGACTGCAACGGAAAATCAACCTGCGGAATGTTTTCGAGAACTTAAAACTCCCTCTTCGGTTGTATCGAAGTACGCGAAAAGCGAAACAGATTATTACTAACTTTAAACCGGACGTGGTTGTGGGAGTGGGCGGATATGCAAGCGGACCTGCATTGAAGATTGCGTCGGCTATGAACATTCCTACACTGATACAGGAACAAAACTCCTATCCCGGCATTACAAATAAGATATTGGCAAAAAAAGTCGATAGAATTTGTACGGCGTATGATAATTTGGAGCGGTTTTTCCCTTTGGATAAAATCATTAAAACGGGGAATCCTATCCGGAAGGATATTTTAAATCCGGTGGACAGGGGAGAGGGGTACGCTTATTTTCAACTTGATGAAAGGAAGAAAACAATTGTTATCATTGGCGGCAGTTTGGGTTCCCGTACGATTAATGAAAGTGTTTGCACATTTGTAAAGGAACTCTCAACGAAAGGAATTCAAATGGTATGGCAGACGGGAGAATATTATTATCCGGATATTGCAAAAGAATATAAGGATATTCAAGGCGTAACCATCATGCCCTTTGTTGGACGAATGGATTATCTGTATAGGGTTGCCGATGTTGTTGTTTCGCGTGCGGGAGCGCTGGCGTTGTCGGAGTTGTGCGTTGTGGCGAAGCCGTGCATTCTAATTCCTTCGCCCAATGTTTCGGAAGACCACCAGACAAAGAATGCAAAAGCGCTTTCCAACGCAGGAGCGGCAATCTTGATACCCGATAACAAAGCCTGCGAACAGTTACGCGACGCCGTTTTTGCGCTTATCGAAGATGATAATCAATGTATGGCGATGAAAGAGAATTTAAAGACAATGGCGCAACCTGACGCAACAGAGAAAATTGCAAAGGAAGTAATTATATTAATGAATAAAAGAAAGAAATAATGGATGTTACAATAGAAATAAATAGCGTTTATATGTTGGGCATAGGGGGGATTGGCATGAGCGCGCTTGCCCGTTATTTTCATCGGCGAGGGGTGGCTGTTTCGGGCTATGATAAAACGCCTTCAACGCTGACGGACGAATTGATAGCGGAAGGGATAGACATTCATTTTGAAGAGGATATTTCTAAAATACCCGGCGCTTTATCTATGACGGTCTATACTCCGGCTGTCCCAAAAGACAATCAGGAGTATCAATTTTTGAAGAAGGCGAACGTTCCTTTCTTGAAGCGTTCGGAGGTTCTTGAATTGCTTACGCATGAGAAAACAACCTACGCAGTAGCCGGAACGCACGGAAAAACTTCTACCACTGCCCTTGCTGCGCATCTTTTGCATCAGGATAAGAAAATAACTGCCTTTATTGGCGGCATTGCTTTAAATTTCAACTCCAACTTGGTGGATGATGAACAGGCGGACATTATGCTTGTGGAAGCGGACGAATATGACCGTTCCTTTTTAGCTCTTTTCCCTGACATGGCTGTCATTACGGCTATGGATGCAGACCATTTGGATATTTATGGAGATAAGAGAAGTCTAATCTTTTCTTTCAACTGTTTTGCAGACCATATCAAAGACGGCGGTACGCTGATTACAAAAAGAACTTTGCTGGAGAACATACAAACAAAGACAAACACGATAACCTACGGAATTGAAGATGAAGATTCCGACTATTACGCAAGAAATATACGTATTGCCGACGGAAAGCAATACTTTGATATAATCACTCCCCAGGGGAGCATTGACAACATTCCTTTTGAAGTTGGCGGATTGCACAACATTGAAAATGCGGTTGCGGCGGTGGCTATGGCTGACCTTGCAGGGGTGAAGCACGCTACAATAAAGGAACAGTTAGCGTCTTACAAGGGAGTGAAACGAAGGTTTGAATATATTATCCGAAGGGAGGATTGTATTTATATTGACGATTATGCACATCATCCGCAGGAGATAAGGGCATGTATTGCTTCGATAAGAAGAATCCATCCTCATAAGAAGATATGCGGTATTTTTCAGCCGCATCTCTACAGCAGGACGCGCGACTTTGCCGATGAGTTTGCCCGAAGTCTGGAAGAATTAGACCATATCATTTTACTGGATATTTATCCCGCAAGGGAGTTACCCATTAAAGGCGTAACTTCAAAAATGTTACTGGAGAAGATAAACAATACCGAAAAAGTATTGCTCAATGAAGAACAGCTTCTTCAATACTTGGAAATCATAAAGCCGGAACTACTTGTTACCATGGGAGCAGGAAGTATTGACCGGTTGGTAAATGTCATTAAAAAAACGTTGAATCATGAGTAAGAAGAACATTGTCGTTTATATTATCTTTAGCGTCATTTTTGTGGTATGCTTTGTCTTTTATGCCATTCTTTCAAAGGAACAAACGTATCAGAAAATTGTATACAGGATTGAATATAAATCGGACGCCTTATTTACGGAAGAAGAGTTTAACCGCTATGTCATGAAGGCTTACCCACAGATTATTGGAAGACCTTTTGACAGCGTTAACCTTTCTCTGCTTGAGAAAAAGATAGAAAAATATCCTTACATCTCTAATGCCGACGTCATCAATAATCGAGGGACGTTAGTTATCAAAGCGACGCAGGATAAAATTATTGCGAAGATATTCAACGATAGGGACGAACAATTCCTCTTGGCTGAAAGTGGAAAACTTGTGCCTAAAACAAAAAACACCTCCGGACGAATTATTGTTGTAAACGGGTGTATCGGTAAACGCTATAGCGACAATTATTTCATTTCTCCCCAAGAAACCACTGCCAATAAGCAAAGGTATTCTTCATTGAATCTTGTTTGGAGGATTGCCCGTTTCATAGAGAAAGAACCTTTTTGGAAAGCGCAAATAAGTCAGATATACGTCAACGAAAAGCAGGAGCTTGAACTTGTTCCTACCATTGGCGAGCATATTATTCTTTTTGGAAGCGTAAATGTTCACGAAGATGCAGAGCAGGTTATCAGGCAGCGATTTGACAACCTGAAAAACCTGTACGTTGACGGGTTTAAAATAACAGGATGGGACAAATATAAATCAATAAATCTTAAATATGGAACAGAGATTCCTTGTAAAAAAAATAATAACTTTCAATAAATAGGTAGTATGTTAGAAATTAGTTTTAAGAAATCGAGAAGAAAGTATCCCGATGACAGTGAAGAAGCGAAAATCGCAGTAGGGCTTGATATTGGAACAACAAAAGTAGTTGCCTTTGTGGGACAACGAAACAGTGATGGGAAAATAGAAATATTGGGCTTCGGAAAGCATATTTCGCTGGGGGTACAAAGGGGGCAGGTTATCAATATTGATAAGACTGCAAAGGCTATCAGGCAAGCCATTATTCAGGCTGAAAATAAAGCCAATATTGACATTGATACGGTCATGGTGGGTATTGCCGGGCAGCATATTAATAATACGCAGATTGCGGGTGAAATAAAACGGCGTAATTCGGATTCGGAAATCACAAAAGAAGACGTTCGTATTCTGATTGACGACATGTTTAAGGTCGCCGTAAATCCCGGAAGTCAAATCATTGACATTATTCCGCAGGAGTATACCGTAGACAGTATTACGGGACTTGACGACCCTATCGGCGTTTTGGGAACACAATTAAGTTCTGTTTTCAACGTCGTTACGGGAAATTCGCAGCACATCCGAAATATAATCCGGTGTGTTAAGCGTTGCAAATTAGAAATGGACGGGCTTGTTGTCGAACCGATTGCTTCGGCTGAAGTTGTCCTGGATAAGAAGGAAAAAGAAACGGGAGTGGCTTTAGTCGACATCGGCGGGGGAACCACTGATATTGCCGTTTTCATTAATGGCATTCTTCGGCATACGGCGGTAATTCCCATTGGCGGAGACGTTATTACAGACGATATCAAAGCCGTTTTCAAGGGAATTGTGAAAGAAGAAGCGGAATCGTTAAAGGTAAAACATGGTTCGTGTCTTCCCAACAAAGGCAATGACAATCTGGTTGTTTCTATTCCGGGCATAAAAGGTCGTCCGGCAACAGAAATTCCGGTTGTAGAATTAGCCGAAGTAATTGCCGCAAGAACGAAAGAGATTATTCAGCGCATATCCGACGAACTTAAAAATGCAAATTGTTTCAATAAACTGGGGTGCGGAATCGTCTTAACGGGCGGGGGCGCGCGATTGCAGGATATAAAAGAGTTCACCGAATATCATACGGGTTTATCCGTCAGGATAGGCAATCCGGAAGAGAACATTATCATCGGAAAAGATTCCGAATATTACCATCCCATGTATGCTACAGGTTTGGGACTTATGATATTGGGAATAGAGAAAGGCGAAGATTTACATGCTATCAAAGAAGAGCGTAACGAGAGAACGGGTTCTTCCAAGAAAACAGGTAAACAAACGAAAAAGCAGATAGAAGGAAGCGGAGAAAGAGATAAATACCGTCCGCCACGTCCCTGGGACAAAATCAAGGAACTTCTTTATGATTTGGTAAGCGACGACGACATGGACGATGATTTTGAAGATGATTGATACAGTAATAATAAGTATAAAATTAAAATATAAAATTAAATAATAATGACAAGTTTTGACAGAGAGAACTTAATGGAGATAACGCCTGATATAGGGGACGGCAATAGTGCAACGTCTTCTATTATCAAAGTTATAGGAGTAGGTGGCGGCGGTAGTAATGCTGCGCGTCACATGTACAATATGGGTATTGCCGACGTTGATTTTATGATATGTAATACAGATAAGCAAGCGTTGGACAGTAATCCCATTCCCATTAGAATTCAGCTTGGCGAGAGCGGATTGGGAGCAGGAGCTATTCCTGATGTTGCCCGGAAGGCGGCATTGGATAGCGAGGAGAAGATTAAAGCGGTGCTTACGGGGACAAAAATGTTGTTCATCACTGCGGGTATGGGTGGCGGTACAGGCACGGGGGCTTCGCCCATTGTTGCCAATATTGCCAGAGAATTGGACATTCTCACGATTGGGATTGTAACCTATCCGTTTAAGTTTGAGCAAAAAGACAAGTTTGAACTGGCAGACGAAGGCATTCGGGAGTTAAGTCAGAATGTAGATGCGCTCATCATTATCAAGAATGAGGCATTGAAAAGTTTTTATCCTGATTTAAAGTTATCGAATGCGTTTGCAAAGGTAGACGACGTTTTGTTAATCGCAGCGAAGAGTATTGCCGAACTGATTACGTTAGAGTCCATTATTAATGTTGACTTTAACGACGTAAAAACTGTTTTAAAAAACAGCGGTACGGTTTTAATTGGTTCTGGGGAAGCGGAGGGAGAAGACAGGGCTTTAAAGTCGGTTGAATCGGCAATTAACAGTCCTTTATTAGATCAAAATTCCATTTATGGAGCTGAGAATCTGTTGTTCTTCATTTCTTACAGCGATGAAAACGAAGCGACGATTAACGAGTTGGACAAAATCACCGAAGAGCTTGGCAATAAGACCTGTTCTGCATGTAAGAAGCTGATTTGGGGACACGGATTTGACAACACCCTTGGCGACAAGATACGAATTACCGTTATTGCCACCGGATTACACAACAATGCAGGTACTTTTGACAAGAAGACTTTTGCCAAAAAGGAACCCATTGAAGACAAACAGCTAAAGATACAATACGAGAAAAGCGATTCAACGGCGCCGGAAACGAAGCCCAAAACCAACGAATCAAACACAATCGAATTAACTTTAGAGAACATTCCGGACAATAATGAACTGCGTAAAAAGTCGGAAGATGAGATGTCTGAATATCTCAATATACCTGCTTATTATAGAGAGAAGGAGCTCAAAGGTTACGACAAGAGCGCCAAAGAAAGAGAAGAAATCTCTAACTATAAAGCAAGTAGCAAAGGTATAGAGTGCGCCACGCCTTCCTTTTTGAAGAGCGTAGTAGACTAAGGAAGAGATAGAGGAGAAGGTGCAAGCTACCAGGTACAGGGAACACGGTACAAGGGACAGGGTGTAATGTGCATGGTACACAATATAAAGTGTACCATGCGGGATGTGAGGATAAAAATAGTGGTTAGTGATTGGTACGCAAGTAAGTGAGCTTTTGCTTTTTGCTTGCTAAACGCTAACCCGCTAACCGCTGTTTTTCTCTCTTGCAGCTTGCTGCTTTTGTCTG
>JAISDH010000433.1 GCA_031264975.1 Bacteroidales bacterium | reverse complement strand
CATTTATAAGTTTGCCGACGAAGCCGACCATAGATTGGAGTAAACGACTGCAATTTCGTGTTACCTCCTCTTGAAATCCGGCTGCAAACTGAAAATCGACTTCGCTGACGATGATGTTTTGGCTAAACATCGCCTACATTGAACATAACCAGTTATAATGAAAATTTCACAAATTTCACCGAGAGATCGCAGAAAATTTTAAGTTTTTCCAATTTTGTGTTTAGGTTTTTCATTAAATATGCCGACATTTCTACTATTGTAGATCACGTGTACACGTGCAAAATTTTAATTTCGTCATTTCAAAAGTCGATAATTAATCCCACAATGCGAGCGTATATCGTATTTGATGGTTTGATTTTTTCACAGAAAAAAATCAATTATGCACATTTTCAAGATAATATAGTCATTCCTAAATACAAGGAGAAAAATTATGACAGATTTACGTCAATTCATCAATCAGTATCAACTTTCGAAGACATTGAGATTTGATTTGATACCGGAACCCGGAACGGAAAAACTAGTTAGGACTTTACTCGAAATCCCCGAGCAGAATCATCATGCTATTGTTCAGAAGGACTTAGAACTCGCAAAAAGCTATAAGAAAGTAAAGAAACTGATTGATTGTCGGCATAGAGAGATTATAGATAATGTGTTGAGTTGTTTTAGGTTTAACAATGATGAGCTGAAAATACTTTATGATACTAACAGCGAAGACAATGAAAATGAAGAGGAAATTTCCGCAGATAATAATGATACAGAAAATGAAAAAGAACTCATTAAAAAATTACGAGAAAAGCTTTCAAAAGAATTGGATAAGCAAACAAAAATAATGTTTGATAATAAACTATTAAATGTAGCAAAAAGTAAAAACAGGAAAAATGCTTCAGCAGACACAATCGAAAAATGTGATTTAGAAAGATGGATGGATACCGCCCGTGAAAAATATTTAGAACTGGGTGAAAATGAAAATATTGACAAAAATACAATAAAGGATGACCTGAAACGATTAAATGGGTTCTTTACCTACTTCAATGATTTCAATGAAAATCGAAAAAATGTTTATACTGGAAATAAAATATCTACTGCGATACCATTTAGAATTATTGATGTTAATTTTCCAATTTTCAAGAATAATATTAAAAATTATGAGAAAATAAAAAACGATCCCAATCACGCAGAATTAGTTCGTCGCATTGATGAAAAAGGTGCAAATGAAATTTTCCAGCTCAGCTATTTTAATGAATGCCTAACACAAAATGGAATTGATGTTTATAACAAAGAAAAATTAGGTATTATTGCAGAAAAACAAGGGAATGAGCAACAAAAAGGAATCAACCAAATTATTAACGAGTATGTACAACAAAAAAACAAGGAAATTAAAGAAAATACCACACAAGGTGAAAAACCTAAAAAAATAAAAATTGCTACATTTGACAAATTAAAGAAACAAATACTCAGCATCAATAAAACAAAATCATTTCAATTTGATGTTCTTGAAAGTACTCATGAAATTATTGATGGAATCAATGGACGATACGTTTTTTTAAGCAAAGTCGAAAATGGCACAATGAGTCTGAAAGACGAAATAAAAAATTTTCTCGCGTCTTTAGGAAGTTATGATTTGAATGAAGTTTATTTAAACGCAAAATTTATTAATAAATTGTCAATAAGATTATTTGGCTATGGCAGATATATAGATTTTGCTTTAGAGAAATGGTATGACGATAAGAAAAACAAGAGCGAAAAAGATAAACAAAAGTTTTTAGAAAGTAAACAATTCACAATACAATTGATACATGACAGTATTAAATATTATTTGGATACATACGAACAAGATGACTCTGTAAAGAATAAATATGCCAGTAAGGACAATATTATTGTTGCGTATTTCAAGAATCCACACATTACTGTCTCGAATGAACAAGATGGTGAGGCGGTGTATGTTGAAAAGGGGTTATTTGAGGAACTAGAATCAAGAAGAAATGCCATCAAACATATTTTTAATAACGATTATACAAAAGACTTAAGAGAAGAGAAAAATACAGACGGTGTAGGAATAAAAGCATTTCTCGATGTTTTGTTAGAGTTCAATTATATTCTCAGCCCATTTACTGTAAAGGATAAAAAACTAGAGAAGGACGAAGGATTTTACAATAAGAGGAAAAGCTTGCAAGATATACTTTTTGAAGCAGAAATTCTTGATATTTATAATCAAACCCGCAACTATATTACAAAAAAAACTTACAAATCAGACAAGTTCCGATTAATGTTTGGTAATCCACAATTTGCTGGAAGCTGGCCTTCTCAAAAGGAAAAAGATTATAGAACAACTATATTAAGAGATCAAGGGGAATATAAATTACTGATATTTCCCAAAGGTTATAAGCTGATTTATTCAAATGAAGCTTTAACTGTGTCTGGGAATGATTACTATGAAAAAATGTTTTATGATCAAATGGCAGACCCTGCAAAAGATATTCCTAATCTGATGGTTGAAAATGGTAAAACTGTTAGAAAAACAGGAAGAAAAGAAAAAGAGGGAGAATTTGAAGGGCAAAATTTGCAGTTAGAAAAATTGAAAAAT
Organism: Bacteroidales bacterium; assembly: GCA_031264975.1. GTDB lineage: Bacteria > Bacteroidota > Bacteroidia > Bacteroidales > WCHB1-69 > JAIROC01. The sequence continues at coordinate 2,454 of JAISDH010000433.1, read as the reverse complement.
GAACTATTACCTAGCGAAATCAATAGAATCAGAAAAAGTAAGTCTTATTTAACTAATTCAGACAACTTTAATAATGATGATTTGCAAAAATTTATAGATTATTACAAACAAAGAGTTACTGAATATAAGTCTAGCGCAACCTTTGTATTTAAAAATAACTATAAGTCATTTTTAGAATTCACCAAGCATGTTGACGAACAAGCCTATCAATTGAATTTCAATGCAAAAATTTCAAAAACGTGGATTGATAGACAAGTTCAAGAGGGCAAAATTTATCTTTTTAAAATTCATAATAAAGACTTCAACCCCGGTAGTACGGGAAGAAAGAATTTACACACGCTTTATTGGGAAATGTTATTTGATCGGAAGAATTTAGAAAATGTTATTTTCAAGTTGAATGGTGATGCAAAATTATTTTATCGAGAGGCTTCTAATATAAAAAATAATACCATTCATAAAATTGGGGATAAAGTACCTAAAAAGTTTTTTGAACTTGATGATGGTACGTTGGAACCGGTTTCAATGCAAATTATAAAAAATCTAAACTACTATTTTAACAATGATATTCCAATCGAAAAATGGGACGAATCAAGTAAAAAGTACAAAGATAACTATTCGGTAATCGGTCAAAAAAGAAATGGACTTGGTATAGTGAAAGATGAGAGGTTTACTAAAGATAAGATCCAATTTCATTGTTCTATTACAATGAATTTTAAGTCTGCTAATAAAAAAGACATTAATGATGATGTACTGAAATTTTTACATAAGCGAGATGATGTTCATATTATTGGACTTGATCGTGGTGAACGTAATTTAATCTATTTAACGATGGTAAATAAAGCAGGTAAGATTATTGACGGAATGCAAATTTCACTCAACGAGTTAGAACGAAATTATGAAGTAAACGGAAAAAAACATTTTCAAAAAATAAATTATCACGAGTTATTACAATCAAAAGAGGTAAACAGAACTGAAGCAAGAAAAAATTGGCAAACTATTGAAAATATCAAGAATTTGAAAGAGGGTTATTTGTCTCTGGTCATTCACCAACTTGCCAAGCTAGCGGTGGAGAGTAATGCTATTATTGTGATGGAGGATTTGAACTATGGATTCAAAGACAGTAGAGCAAATGTCGAGAAGCAAATTTACCAAAAATTTGAAAATATGCTTATCAAAAAACTTCAGTACTTCGTTATTAACAAAGATAACTTGTATAATGAAGGTGGCGTTCTCAAAGCATATCAATTGACCAACGAAAAGATTCCGGCATATAAGAGTATGGGAAAACAAAATGGGATTTTGTTTTATGTTCCGCCTGATTATACTAGTAAAATTGATCCTAAAACTGGATTTGTCAACTTGTTAGATACCAGATATACAAATCGAAATAATGCTATTAATTTTCTAAATAAATTTGACAAAATATATTATGATACAAAAAATCAATATTTTCGATTCGAATTTGACTATAAGAACTTCAGTATTCCGCGAATTGATATTACCAAGCTAACACGTACTAAGTGGTCGGTATGTTCGCACTCTAGTCAACGTGCGATTATGGTACGAGTAAACAACAAATGGAAACCACATCAACTTGATATTAATAGTAAACTGAAGGAACTCTTTGAAAAACAAAAAAACATTAATTTTAAGAGCGGTAATTGTTTGAAGGAACCCATCCGTGAGGTAAGAGATGCCAAATTTTTTGAAGAATTATTAAAATACCTTTTTGTATTGTTATCTTTACGCCATACATGGAAAAGTGATGATGGAGTTGTACATGACATGATAGTTTCTTCTGTTGAAAAAATTCAAGATTCAAATGAGTTTTACTGTAGTAAAAATGAAATGAAAAAAGGTAAAGATAAAAACGGAAAATGGCAATCAGAGTTTCCGGTAGATGCTGATGCAAACGGTGCGTATAACATTGCACGTAAAGGTCTATGGTTATTAAATAAATTAGATGAAATAAATAACAAAGAGGAAGCGGTTAAGAATTTCAACAAACTCAAAAAAGCTAAGATAGAAAACGAAGATAAGAAAAAACAGAAAAAGGAAAAAAATAATAAGGAACCCGATAACTCTGTATCTGATACTAATGTCAACAGAGAAACGAATAATAAAAAAAAGAAAAAAACAAGCCAGTGGTGTCCCAACAATGAGTGGTTGAATTTTGCGCAAAAATGACATAAATGCGTTAGAGCGCCAAAACCAGATAATTGAATAAGGTTATAAACTAGTTGCTGTTTTTATGAAGATAGAAGTTTTTTTATGTCCAAGAAGCGAGTTAGTTATACTTCGTCGTTTAAGGCGAAGGTTGTACTTGCGGCTGTTCGGCGGGAGGGGACGATTTCTCAGATTGCGTCTCGTTTTAAGGTTCACCCTCAGATGGTAACAAAGTGGAAAGCACAGTTTGTGGCGAATATTGAGGGAATTTTTCGCGATGGTCGTAGC
>JAISDH010000426.1 GCA_031264975.1 Bacteroidales bacterium | reverse complement strand
TTGCAGTAGTGATTTTTTTTATACCTTTGCCGACATGAAAGATATATTTTTAGACTGTCTAAAAAGCAACTCACTTTTAAATCATAAGATATTGCTTGCCATTAGCGGAGGGGTTGATTCTATGGTGATGTTACATTTGTTTCTACAGGCGAAAGTTCACATTGGCGTGGCGCATTGTAACTTTCAACTGAGAAAAGAAGATTCCTTTGAAGATGAAAAGTTGGTTTTGCAGGAAGCTTCCAAATATGACGTTCCCGCTTATGTAGTCCGGTTTGAGACCAACGACTATGCAAAACAACATGGATTATCTATCCAAATGGCTGCCCGTGAACTGCGTTACAATTGGTTTGAACAAATGCGCATGATGCACAATTATACGTTTATCGCAACCGCTCATCACAACGACGATAATATAGAAACATTTTTGTTGAATATGTTGCGAAAAACAGGTATCAGCGGTTTGCACGGGATAAAGGAGACGTCGGAAAATATCGTACGACCCCTGCTTTTTGCCGATAAGGAGCAAATCATAACATACGCAAAACAGCATCATATTCCCTATAGAGAAGACGCCTCCAATACAAATGATTATTACCGGCGGAATTATATTCGTCATCATATTATCCCCGAATTTAAAAAACTGAATCCGAATTTCACCAAAACGCTTCTTGACAGCATACATATCATTTCAAAACAGGAACTCGTCTACAAAGCGCATATCGAGCAAACGCTAAAATCATTACTGCTTGGAAAGGAAGATGAATATAGTGTTGAAATAGAAAAGATAAAACATCTTTCTCCGTTGGATATTTATTTGTTTGAGTGTTTGCATCCGTTCGGGTTTAACGGTTCTCAGGTTGCCGATGTGATTCGGTGTTTGGATACAAAAGAGGAGAAACTATTTACCTCTCCTTCCCATAAACTGCTCAAAACACGTGATACGTTAAAGATAATCCCACTCGGAAAAACCGAAATAATGACGACCATACTGAACAAACCGGATAAGTTATTGTTTGCATCGGCAGGGCTTCTCATGGAAACAATAGACAATGACAATGATTTTTCGTTTGAAAAGAGTCATACCGTCGCTTATTTTGATTTGGACAGAATAATATTTCCGCTGCAAATACGCTTCTGGAAACAGGGAGATGTTTTTTACCCCTTCGGCGGAAAAGGAAAAAAGAAACTGAGCGATTTCTTTTCCGACCAAAAACTAAACAGCGTTGAAAAACATACAACAAGATTACTCTGTAATGCGAACGGAGATATATTGTGGATAATAGGCAACCGAAGCGACAACCGTTACAGAGTAACCCCGTCAACACGAAAAATACTAATGCTCAAATCCGATTTTTGAGATGTAAAATTGAAATGTCTTCTCCATTCGGCGGCGCATCCGGTACAGGATGGTATAATAGACAATCACCGGAAATAGAGCAAGGATAATTTGCAGTGGTTCCGAAGCGATAAAATGATGAGCAATGGCAAATGCAACCAATAAGAAGACAAGCGGTAAAATATAAGCATACAATACCGCTTTTAATCCCAGGGAAGTTTTCATGGAGATATTTACTTCTTCTCCCATGCAGTAGGTTTCCGCGTCTTTTGTTTGAACGGTAACAGTCTGTTCGTCCTGTTTTCCCATGCGGCAGGAGGTTTTGTTTGCGCATCCGCCGCATGCTTCAGTCCGTTCTATTTTAACGCATACTTCTGTTTCCGAAACAGAAATGACGGTTCCTTTGTGACAAACAACGTTCTCCATTATTTTTCTACAATCAGTTCGATATTCGCAATCAGTTGTTCTTCGGTGAGGGCGCCGGGAATACGGATTAATTCTCCGTCAAGCGAACAAAAAAACAACGTAGGGATTCCCATGATTTTGTAGGCGTTTGTAATATCTTCATTTACGTCTACGTCTACTTTATAGAAATCGACTTTTCCGGCGTATTGTTTTGCCATTTTTTCAATTGCCGGTTCCATCATCTTGCAGGGGCGACACCAGTCTGCATAAAAATCTACCACGCAGGGTTTTTCCCCTTTATATTTCCATTTTTTATGGTAATCCGACACCAATTGCATGAACTGTTCCGACGAAATAGTAATCGGATGGTCAGGTTGTTCTTCATTTATGTCATTAGGCGGAGTTTCATTCGCTGTGGGAGAGATTTCTCTGTTTTCATTCACTTTGGATATATCCGTTTCAGTATTTGTTGCCGATGAATTACAAGCGTTAAGCGCAAACAGGAACAGTCCCGACAAGCAAAACAGCAACATAGTTTTTATATTACGTATCATCATAGAGTCAATTAAATTAAGTTTATCGATATGTTTTTACAACTTGGGTGCAAAGGTAATCAAAAATTTGCAACTATCCACGCATCCCTCTTTTGATTTTGAAGTTACGCATGAAAATACGAATGCAAACAGAAGAGGGTAGGGGAGACGTCTGAAAAAATGGTATCTTTGTCCAAAATATTTAATATGTTGGTTATAAATAATACGTTTATCTCGGATAGTATTTTTGAAGAGCATTTTGTTTGCGATATTTCTTGTTGTCAAGGAAATTGTTGCATAGAAGGGGACGCCGGCGCGCCTTTGGAGGAGGAGGAGGTTGTCATTATGGAAAATTGTTTGGAGGCGATAAAACCTTTCATGACAAAAGAAGGGATTGAAGTTGTGGAGCAGGTTGGCGTTTTTGATTATGATGATGAATCATTGGCAACGTCTCTGGTAGAGGACAGGGAATGTGTTTTTGTTTATTATGAAGGTAATGTTGCGCACTGTGCAATCGAAAAAGCGTATTTGGAGGGAAAAATCGACTTCCAAAAGCCTGTATCCTGTCATTTGTACCCTATTCGTGTTATAAAATATCAGGACTATGAACGCTTGGATTATCATCAATGGGACGTTTGCAGACAGGCGCGGATAAATGGGAAAAAACTAAACGTTAGCGTGTTTGAGTTTTTAAAACTGCCCCTTACTCGGAAATATGGGGAGGAGTGGATTGATAAAGTTGAAAAAATTTTAACCCTCAGGCAACGTTAGCGGGGTTTAATGCGTCTTATATACAGTTTGGAATATATGTTATCGGAAGAAGAATTGATTCAGAAATGTATTGGAGGGGATAGAATGGCACAGAAAGAATTATATGAAAAATATAGTCCTGTTCTTTTTACGCTGTGTTTACGATACATGCCTTCGACGGAAGAGGCGGAAGACGTCTTGATTATGGGGTTTACTTCTATATTCTCCAAGCTGGAAACATTTAAGAATGAAGGTTCTTTTGAAGGTTGGATGAAACGGATTATTATAAACATAGCGATAACGACGCTTAGATTGAACAAAAAACATTACGAGATGAAAAATGAAAATGAAAGTATAGAAAAGAAAAAGAATATATTATCTGATAATGGAAATATGATATACAGCCAAATAAATGCAAAATTTATTTTAAGTCAGATACAGCAAATGCCGACGGGATACAGGACGGTGTTTAATCTTTGTATCATAGAGGGATATTCTCATGAAGAAGTGGCAATGGCGCTGGGAGTTGAGCAGGCTACGGTTCGTTCTCAGCTGTCGAAGGCACGTAAAATGTTACAGAAAAAACTACAAATATTCAGGTAAATGAATAACGACTTTGATAAACATATACAGGAACTTCTACAATCCTACGGAGAACAGCCCGCTGCCGATTGCTGGGATAAAATAGAATCTCAATTGGAAGCTACACAGGCGACGAATACGGATTCGGGTTCGTCTTCGGCTTCGTCGGGAAATGGTTCTTCGCTGTCTCATTTTGTGGGGACGGTTACCGGAAAAGTAGTATCGGCGATGGCTACTGTTGCCGCTGTGGGAGGAATAATTTCTTTGGTTGCTGTTCTTTCTACGGACACGGATACGGAAAAACAAAGTCAACCGCCAACAACAATAGCGGAAACTCAACAAAACACCCCTGCGTCTGATAAAAACGAGGTCAAGATGATAGAAGTAGATATTGTATATTCCAAACCGGAAAATGAAAATACAATAGATACCCCGCATGTACATGAACATACGGTTATAATAATTCATCCGGAGAATGAAAACATAGCGCCGATTCAAACGCCTCATCATCTTTCGACAACAGCGGAACATCATCCTTCTACGGATAATAGCGTCAAACAGGAAGCAACGCCCAAAGCAGACCCCAAACCCCAACCCCCGTCCATAGTGAAAGAGCCTCAAAAAGAGCAAACGACAGACATAAAAGAGGCGCATCCTCAACCGGATTTCGAGCATGAAAACACCCAAGACCTTTCACATCAGCCGGAAGTAAGAATCCCAAACATCTTTACGCCCAACGGAGATTCTTTCAATGAGTATTTTATTATTGAAGGAATAGACCAATTCCCGGAAACGCATCTGACTGTTTTCCGGCAGAATGGTAAAATAATATATGATAAAACAAACTACCAAAACGATTGGAACGCGGACAACATACCGGATGGCGTATATTATTATGTCTTTAAATTCGTCTATCAAGGGGAACAATTCATGCGTAATGGGTCAATTACAATCAAAAGACTGTAAAGACTGTACAAGGCGCAAGGCGTAATAAACAAGACGAAGGGGCAAAAAGAATGATTAATGGTTCATCTTTTTGCCCTTTCGTTTTTTTGTTTCATCATGACAAGTTAGACGTTTGTTTGTATAAATTTATGTCTCTTTATTCCGTTTGCTTGCCGCCCTTTTCCTAACGGCTTGCCTGCTTGTTGCCTGTTGCTTGCTAGCCTGTTGCTTGTTGCCTTTTTCCTTTCGCCCTTTCGCGCCTTCGTCCTTTCGCCCTTCTTGTCTTGCCTGCCTGTTGCTTGTTGCCTGTTGCTTGCAGCCCTTTCCCCTGTTGCTTGCCGTCTTTTTCCTTATGTAATATTTTTCATAGACAAGCGTTAGTATAGGGAAATAACAGAATATATTTTTCTTAATATGAATTTGAAAAGAGTAATTAGTCTTTTTTGCTGTATTGGGTTTATAA
>JAISDH010000342.1 GCA_031264975.1 Bacteroidales bacterium | reverse complement strand
TATTTATATATGTAAGTCATGTCAAAGGAGGGAAAGTGGACGGTTCTGTGGCAATGAAGATATTTAGAGACGCCAACGCCACATGCAAAATAGAAGGGTTCAGGATGTTTCCTGTCAGCCGTTACGGCGGGGGGAAATACATTGACGTATCCAAAGAATTAGCGTCGGAATATTGGGGAATAAGCGAAGGTACAAATAACTAAAAAACAGATAGAAAAATGGAAACACTATTAATCATAATCATTGTAATATTGTTGCTGACAACTATAAGCACACACGAGGAAAACAAAAAGTTAAGAAAGGAATTAAAAAGCCGCGACTTCGGCAATAGATATATTAAAAAGTAAACGAATATGAGACAACCAACATTCAATCCGTGCAGTACGGAACAAAAGCGTAAAATATTCTGGCTATGCAGCCGGATAGGACTTGACATGAATGATGCAGAAATTCGCCGTCCACTCATTGTTGAATGGACAGAAGGACGGGCAAAAGGTCTGAGCGACTTGGGATTCATTGACGCAATGAATATTATTAACTACTTAACCGGAATAATGCGCACGCCAAAGAAGGGACAAGGTACAGGGAACAAGGGACAAGGCGAAGCCGATAAGGAAGAATTGACAATGGACAAGAAGCGGAAAGGTCTGATAAAGGCAGTGTTTCGCTGGCTGGAATTGCAGGGAAAAACGCCTTCAATGGCGTATGTAAAAAAGATTATTTGTCGTGCCGGAAGCGTCAGTAACATGAACGACCTTTCAGCAGAAGCATTGACAAGGCTTTATGCGGAGTTCTGTCGCAAGCAAACAGCACAACAGGCAATGAAGAAAGATGAGTTTTTGAGATTTTCAAATAATTAGGCTATGAGTAAGAAGAAAATAGGCGGCAACTTACCGCTAACGGTAAAAGAGATTATTCCCATAGAACATAAGGAATTGGGACTAACAGTTAATAGTATAATACTGCATGAAAGATTAGGGGTAAAGTCTAATCACAGAGATTGGATTCGTAGACGTATTGACGATTGTCTTTTTGATGAAGGAAAAGACTATGCGAAAAACCGCTCAAATTTGAGCGGTTTTAAAGGAGGGAGAGGGCTTTCACAATCTTATATGCTGACATTGGATTCTGCAAAGGAAATGGCGATGATGGAACATAACGAAACAGGCAAAGCTATTCGTCGCTACCTTATAGAAGTAGAAAAGAAGTACAGGGATTTTATCGGTTTTATTCTTCCGGAATTGGAAACGGTAATAAATCTGTTTGGAACTTGGGACGGATATAACTACCTTCAATTGCTTCACGCGTGCGGATGTAGCACTGTCAGCGGGTCTGTAGGCGCAAGAATACGAAAGAATAAACAGGAATTTATTAAAGACCAAAATAATGTCTGGTATGTGTCGGAAATATACGGTAAAACTATCATAGTAAATGCCATTGCTCGCAGGCTCAACAATGAAACAAAAGAAAGACGAATCACTTACAAAGAACAAAAACAAATCACGAATGAAAACAACAACATGTGAGAATTGCTACAACAGGAGTCAAATATATATGAAACGAAAAGAGAGAAGTAATGCAACCTTGTATTTGTGCAAGAAAACAAATAAGTATGTAAGCAAAAAGAAAAAAGCGTGCAAAGACCACGCAGAATACACCTATAGGATGCAGGTTGATATGTGATTTGTTTTTAATAGTTTTGTGGTTATTTTTTCATTATATTTTAATTTGCGTAATTTCTCTGTCGGTCTCACGGCAGAGAAGGTCGGCGGCAGGCGCGCAAGTGGGTTCGATTCCCACCGCCGAACAAATTTTTAAAAGGAAATAAAATGGATATATCAGAATTATCAAAAGAAGAGAGAACGGAACTCTTAAAACAATTGGAAGAAGAAAAGAAAGCAGAAAAAAAGAAAAGAGAAGAAAACAAGGAGACGCTCAAAGAGTTACAACATGAATTTGTAGAAAAATACTTTCCGAATCTGCTGCGTATTGAAGTCGAAATGTCGGCGGATAAAAAGACGATTTTCGACGGAGCGGCAGCGATTATTTCTCTCAAAAAAGACGTGTACGGTCTGACAGACGAGGCATTGAGCAAACAACAGTCTCACACGATTTCAAACGATGATTGCAGCAAAACAATCATCATAGGACATAACACAGTGGACGGATGGGACGCCGATCTGGCAGCGTCGGGCATTGACAAAGTAAATAAATGGCTTGAAAAACAACTAAAATCAAACAGTAAGGATTTGGTAGATATGATAAGGGATTTGCTACGTCCCAATAAGGACGGTTTACTCAAAGCCAATCGTGTGATAGAACTCGCCAACAGAGCAGGAAAAATAGGAGACAGCGAACTTATCGAAGCCGTATCGGAAATACAGCAAGCCTATCAACCTAAAAAAACGACAACTTTCGTCAAAGCAAAATATAGAAATAACGCCGGTCAGGACGTATGGTTAAACTTATCCATGTCGAATGTTTAAAGGAGCAAAGAAGATGGCAACAGGCAGGCAAGCAACAGGCTGCAAGCAACAGGCAACAGGCAGGCAAGCCGCGAAGGGTATAAATATTAATCATTAATAGAAATGAATACGAATAACGCACAGCGAATTATAGAAGAAACGGGAGGCGACTGTTACTATGCAGACCTTTTCATTGAGGCGGCGGTTAACGCTGCCGCTTCGATGGGCGCCAAGGTAGATATCAGGTATTGGGACTTCTTCTTTGATGAAGTTGAACGGCACCGGAAAAGAAGACGCAAACGAATAAATGAATAAACAGAAAAGAAAAATTAATTGAAATTCAAAAATAAACAGTCATGGAAAAAAAGAGTGTTACAAAGTTACAGGAGGCAGGCTACATATTCCTGCGAGTAGATGAACGCGAAGACGCGATAAGAATCAAATACAGCGACGAATTTGGCGTGTGGAAAACGCTTGAAAAGTTTAAAACCAAAGCGGCATGTCGCAGAAAATTAGACGCATTGTTGGAAGAAGATAAATACTTATTTTAAATGATACAGAAAATGAGAAATACAATTTTATTAAAGAAAGTGAATGGGCAACCCATTCAAATTATTGAGAAAAACGGGGATAAATTTGTTCCGATAAAACCGATTTGCGAAATGCTGGGAATAGATGCAAAAGCCCAGCGGGAAAAAATAAATGAGCATAAAATATTACGTTCAGTTGGGCGGTTCATCCCCTCAACTGGAGCGGATGGAAAACAATATGAAATGCTATGTTTGCCATTGAAATTTATATTCGGTTGGCTGTTTTCAATCAATCCAGAAAAAGTAAGAGAAGAAATTCGTCCGGCGGTATTAAAATATCAATGGGAATGCTATTATGTCTTGTTTGAATATTTCATAGAAAGAGCAGATTTTGTTAACAATAGAAAGGAAGCAATAGAGAAAGCGGTTGACAAATGCAATATGATACGTTCCGAATTTAATACGGCAAAAATGCGTTTGAAAGAGGCAGAAAATGAGATAACAAAAGAACGAAAAGTAACTTTTGAAGAGTGGAAAAGGAGCAATTCACAACTCCAACTTAATTTTGAATAGACATGGAAAATACAACAGTAACAGAAGAAAAGAAAAAAGCGGCAAAACGCCGTTACAATTTGCATTACCGTATACGG
>JAISDH010000338.1 GCA_031264975.1 Bacteroidales bacterium | reverse complement strand
TCCTTTTCTGTTGAAAGGTTCTTTTTGTATTTGGGTAAGTGGAGATTATGTGGTTAAAATGTTTTTGCTCTTTTTGTGAATTGTCAATGAAAATTCATGTATATTTGCAATCCGATTTTTTGAACATTATAATTAAAATATTAGAAGATATGGAGATGAATAAAGAACAGTTATCGACGAGTTTAAATCCTCTGGTTCAGTATTTGAATAAAGAACCTAAAAACTTTACAAAGGCGGATATCATCCAATTTGTTGTAGAAAATGAGATAAAGATGGTTAACTTCCGTTATGTCGGCGGAGATGGCAGGTTGAAGTCGCTGAATTTTGTGGTGAGCGATATTGATTATTTGGAACAGATTTTATCGCATGGCGAACGTGTAGACGGTTCAAGTTTATTTTCGTTTGTTGAAGCTGGCTCAAGTGATTTGTATGTTATTCCGAGATTCAGAAGCGCTTTTCTTGACCCTTTTTCCGAATTACCAACGCTCTGTTTGTTGTGTTCCTATTATACGGGAGAGGGCAAACCTTTGGAAATTTCTCCCGAATATATCTTGAAGAAAGCGGCAAAGTCTTTTAAAGAGGTTACAGGAATGGAATTTCAGGCAATGGGAGAATTGGAGTATTATGTAACAGGGAAAAAAGAAGACTTGTTCCTGGCAACCGACCAGAAGGGTTATCACGAGTCGGCGCCTTTTACAAAGTTTGAAGACTTTCGTATGAAGACAATGTATATGATTGCTTGTGCAGGAGGAATGGTAAAATACGGTCATTCGGAAGTGGGAAATTTTACAATGGACGACAAAATCCTTGAACAAAACGAAATAGAATTTCTGGTTACGGATGTGGAAGATGCGGCAAATCAACTTATCATTGCAAAGTGGATTATTCGTAAGTTGGCTTATGAGTATGGCTTGGACGTTACTTTTGCTCCTAAAATAACAGCAGGGAAAGCCGGTAGCGGAATGCACATTCATACGCGTATCATGAAGGATGATAAAAATGCCATGGTAACCGACGGACGATTGAATGATACGGCTAAAACGGCAATTGCAGGATATATGCAATGCGCTCCTTCCCTGACCGCTTTTGGAAATACAAACCCTACTTCTTATTTTCGTTTGGTGCCTCATCAGGAAGCGCCTACAACGATATGTTGGGGAGATAGAAATCGTTCGGTGCTGGTTCGCGTTCCGCTGGGCTGGACTGCTAAAGTAGATATGGTAACGAATGAAAATCCATTGGAAACGGTTTCCAATTCGGACGGGTCTCAAAAACAGACCGTAGAATTTCGTTGTCCGGACGGGTCGGCGGATGTTTATTTGCTTTTGGCAGGATTGACGGTAGCTGCCCGTAGCGGGTTTGAATTGAAGAATGCTTTAGAATATGCTAAAAAAACATACGTTGACGTGAACATCTTTCAGGAAGAATATAAGGATAGAGTAGCTTTGTTGGATAATTTGCCTACTTCATGCTGGGAATCGGCAGAGATGCTCGATAAACAACGAGAAATCTATGAACGTCACGGCGTATTTCCTCCGCATATTATAGACGGAATTATCTCTCAGTTGAAAAAATTTAATGACAAAGATATTCGCAAAGAATTGGACAAAAATCCTGACAAAATAATAGAACTCGTACATAAGTACTATTACTGCGGATAATATATAATAGAAAAAGATAAATGACAGTTTCATCATTCCTTGCACTCCTTGAAGGATTATTATTAGGATTACCTTTTGTTTTTGCTATCGGTCCTGCCTTGTTTTCCATTTTGCAGACGAGTGTAAATAAAGGTTTTTATTCGGGCATGCAGTTAGCAATAGGAATATCAATAAGCGATATTTTATTAATGTCTTCCTGCTATTTTGGTTTTGCACAGAATATTGAGAGCGACAAGTTTCAAATTGCTTTAGGAATTGTAGGAACTGTCTTTTTACTGATATACGGAATATATATTTTCAGAAAGAAAAAGGTTGCATCGCTTCAAGACCGGAAAGAACAGATAAATTTAAACCTGAAAATTAATTGGATGGGCGTATTTTCTGAAATTGGAAAAGGATTTGTTCTTAACTTTATGAATCCTTTTTTATGGGTATTCTGGTTTACTATCATCTCTTCGGGAACGGCAGGAAAAGGTAAACCGGACGCTATCCTTTTTATGTTGGGGATTGCCATTATGATATTTTCAACGGATTTATTAAAGGCTTTTTTTGCCAACCGTATTACAACCCTTCTTTCTGAAAAAGTATTGTTAATCATCAATAAGGTGGCGGGGATTCTGTTAATATTATGTGCTGTTGTTTTGTTTGTCCGCACCTGTTATACGTTTCATTTGATTCCATTTAATTTATGAATATCGAAGTAAACATTCTGCTTATCATTGTTACTGTTATTGTCAGTCTTATTGCGTGGAGGAGAGCTGAACTTGCGAACAGGATGATTTTTCATGCTCCCTCTATTATTCATCGGAGGGAATGGTATCGGTTGTTCTCTTATGGGTTTTTACATGCGAATTGGGGACATTTGCTGGTCAATATGTTTGTTCTTTGGATGTTTGGGACTTCGGTTGAAGACGGGTATGCTTATTTATTTGGCGGCAAGGGACATTTTCTTTATTTGTTTTTATATTTGTCCGCCATTGTCATTTCTTCTCTCTACGATTTGAAGAAACAGAGAGACAATGATAATTACTTTGCCGTTGGGGCGTCGGGAGCGGTTTCTGCTGTTTTGTTTGCCTTTATTTTTCTATATCCCATGAGAAAAGTATACTTTTTCTTTATCCCGATTGGGATCCCTGCTTTTATATTCGGCATATTTTATTTGCTCTATTCTTCTTACATGTCAAGAAAAAATATTGATAACGTAGGACATAATGCCCATTTTTG
>JAISDH010000327.1 GCA_031264975.1 Bacteroidales bacterium | reverse complement strand
AAGGATGTCCATTGTCATTGACATATCAGCCTTTGTCAGGTTGTCTTCTTTATAGGTAAATGTATAGTCAACTAAAGCATTAACTAACTGTCCTTCTAATCCAAACGCACTTGCATCAAAATTATTAAGATACATTTTAGCGGATACTATTTTTCCATTTTGATATTTTGGATATATTTTCATTGTTATCCACGACGATGATGATTCTTCATAAGTTGAGAGTTCGACAGAGTCACAGTCTATCATTGTTGTTCCCAATAATTCATCAAGAAAAGAACCGAATAAAGAATGTGTAAAAGGTTCCTCAAAATCATTCACCCCCCTATATATAATATGGGATAGCGAATCAGAAAACTCTATGGAATAAGAATGGTCTATCAACTTATTTGGCTCGTCATAGTTCCATGCTTCTGAATAAGATAATCTTCCGTTTATATATTGGTCGGAAGATATGATTCTATTATTAGCGTCATAGCTTATTAAAGTAGAACTTATGCTATTATCAGAAGAATAGATAACTTCTTCAATTAATTGCTTATTACTATTGTAAGTATAAACAGTTTCATTGTCCTTTATGGAATCATTATTTTGAAATACATAATGCGTTGAAGACATTGGTCTATTTTTTTCATCCTTGTGGATTTGTCCGAATAGGTTTACGCCTAATGCGAAAATAAAGGTAATGGATAAAACTAATTTTTTCATTTTTGGTTGATTTTTAAATTATTATGAAATGATTAAAATATAGGTGCAAAGGTACAACTTTTTTTATATACGACGAATATATTTTCACGGTTAAATACAGTCTTTGTTATTTGACAACACTTCCTATTGCGGTATCTTTGTCTGTGGTTACTATTCCCAACTCTCCGTCTGTATTTTCAGCCATTAAAATCATTCCTTGAGAAGAAACGCCTTTTATCTCTTTGGCTTGTAGATTTATAAGCATTAATACGTTCTTTCCAAGCAGATGTTCCGGTTCGTAATGTTCTGCGATGCCGCTGATAATTGTTCGTTTGTCAATGCCGGTGTCAACAGTTAGTTTGAGTAGTTTTTTTGTTTTTGCTACCTTTTCCGCCTGTAATATCCGACATATTCTTAAATCCATTTTCGAGAAATCATCATAAGAGATTAACTCCTTTTGCGGTTCGATTTGGCTGTTTAGCATGTTTTCTTCTTTTCTTTTTTGCAATTTCAGTAATTGTTTTTCAATGTCGTCGTCTTCTATTTTTTTAAACAAAAATTCAGGCTGTTTGAGACCATGACCATCCGGTATGAGAGAATCATTTCCTGCATCCGCCCATGTAAGCGGTTTGAGGTTTAGCATTTTTTGCAGTTTCTTTGCGGTAAAGGGTAAAAAGGGTTCGCAGAGTATGGTCAAGTTTGCCACTATTTGCAGTGCGATGTTTATTACCGTTTGCACGCGTTCCGGGTTAGTGTTTATTTCTTTCCAGGGTTCATTGTCTGTAAGATACTTATTACCGAGGCGCGCAAGATTCATCAGTTCGTTCAGGCTTTCTCTGAAATGGTATTTTTCAATACAACTGCCTATTAATCGAGGATAGGCGTTCATTTGTTCGATAACAGATTTGTCCGAATCATTGAGACCGGTTTTCTCGGGCGCCATTCCTTTGAAATACTTATGCGTCAGAACGACGGTTCGATTAATAAAGTTACCGAAGATAGCCAACAACTCATTGTTGTTTTTCGCTTGGAAGTCTCTCCATGTAAAATCATTATCCTTTGTTTCAGGGGAATTGCTCGTCAAGACATAACGTAGAACGTCCTGCTTTTCGGGGAAGTCTTGCATATATTCGTGCAACCAAACCGCCCAGTTGCGGGAAGTAGATATTTTATCATTTTCCAGGTTCATAAACTCATTTGCAGGTACGTTTTCGGGTAAAATGTAGCTTCCTTCAGCTTTAAGCATGACCGGAAATATGATACAGTGAAAAACAATATTATCTTTACCAATAAAATGTACGAGTTTGCTGTCTTTGTCTTTCCAATAGGTTTCCCATGTCTTGTGGTTTTGTTCCGCCCAAACTTTGGTGGCAGAAATATATCCAATCGGAGCGTCAAACCAAACATAAAGCACTTTTCCGTCGGTATCGGGTATGGGCAATTTAACGCCCCATTCCAAATCCCTTGTTACAGCGCGAGGTTGCAAGCCCATATCTATCCATGATTTACATTGCCCGTAAACGGTCGAACGCCAATCTTCTTTATGATTCTTCAATATCCATTCTCTGAGGAAATCTTCGTATTGATTCAAAGGTAAAAACCAATGCTTTGTATCTCTTAAAACGGGGTTGCTTCCGCTTAATGCCGATTTAGGGTTAATCAATTCGGTTGGACTTAAACTTGTTCCGCAGGCTTCACACTGGTCGCCATAAGCGCGTTCGTTGGAACAGTGGGGACAGGTTCCGGTGATGTATCTGTCTGCAAGAAACTGTTTCGCTTCTTCGTCGTAGTATTGTTGTGTGGTCTTTTCGATAAATTTGTTATCGTTGTATAACTTGAGAAAGAAATCAGACGCTGTTTTATAATGTACAGGGTCGGTTGTACGGGAATAAATATCAAAACCGATACCAAATTCCTCAAAAGAATGCTTAATCATCTCATGATACCTGTCAACTACGTCTTGAGGAGTAATTCCTTCGTTTCGAGCCTTAATGGTAATAGGTATACCATGTTCGTCCGAACCGCCTATAAAAACGACGTCTTCATTTGCCAATCGCAAATAACGCACATAAATGTCCGCAGGAATGTAAACTCCAGC
>JAISDH010000286.1 GCA_031264975.1 Bacteroidales bacterium | reverse complement strand
CGGAGAAATAGGTCTGAAGCGCAGTTTGCAGGGCGTCCACCCCGAAATCGAAGTCGTGGTTTCCGATGGTGACGGCCTCGTATCCCATTTTGTCCATCAGTTGCAGTTCTGCAAAGTGGGTGGTGAACAGCATATGAAAAAAAGTGCCCATAGCCACATCCCCGCCATCGACCAACAGTGTGGCGTCGGGGTTTTTCTGCCGTATTTGTTCAATGGCGGTATAAAGCCGGGCATAGCCTCCGGTGCGTTGCAGGCAGTTGTCGTCGTCGAGTTCACGGCTTCCGGTGAAGTACGAATGCAGGTCGTGGGTAAACAGGATAGTGAGGGTGTCAGCCGCCTGTGCCGGCAGGCAGAAGACCGTCAGCCATACACACAGGAGGATGGGTTTTATTTTCTCCACAGCAGACATTTTCGTCACAAATTTCGGATAAAGGTAGCAATTATTCTAATAAGTATTCCGAACAATCTGATTATACGAAGGGGGATTTTAAGAAATTTATTTCCAAAGGGGCTCATTTTGCCAATTATTGAAAAATCCGAGTTTGTAAATAGGAATGTTCGGATTGCTGTTGAACAATGCAAGTAACTTGTCTTTGATTTCGTTATTAGGGTTTATGGCGTTGCAAAGGTAAATCATCGTGGAAATTACAAGAAACGGCTTGGGTCGTTGAGTGCTTTCTTGTATCGAAATGGTTGTTGGTTTCAGCCATAAATTGCGTGTAGTTTTTGGCAAAGTTATTCGTTTTACCATACTGCGACTCCAAACTCTTGAATGGTGAGCAACAATATTCCGCAAATAAGAAACTGTTTCTAACCAACTCGACAATTCGCTGTGTAAATTTAAACCGAACTCGTTAGCAATGATTGATTTTTGCGGTGACTGGTGTTTCAGATTTTTGTATATTTTTGAGAGAACGCCAAAAGTTGCTGTTTCGAATATCAACCATACATCAGGATTTTCGCTACTTACCCAAATTTTCGGGTTGGTACTTTCGGTAGGGTGTTTTGTGCGGAAGTCTTTTGCGAAAATTTCGCCGCTTATTGCAAATTCATTTCTCAGATTTTCAATGTGCTTTGCGTGCAATGTCCCATTTTCAAAAAGCATTTCATTTAAGTACCAAAGCCCGCCATACGCTTGAGACAAGTGATAAATCAATTTCGTGCGTAAAGTGATTTCTATAAATTCTATTGCATCAAAAAGTATCAGGCGCAACTGACGGTCGAAATGATAACGGGCGATAACATCTTCAAAGTGAGAATTTGGAGCAAAAATGTGAGTTATGCGGTCAATTTGCATATCCCACCAATAACCTTTCAAACGGTAGTAACTGATATGACTCAAGTAGAAAGCCGCTTCTTGCTCGTCTTTCATCAACATTCCCCGCGATTTGAGTAGCGCAATTTGTTCTGCAATAGTTCTCGAATCTTTATTTGCCATATATCTAAAAAAATGACCCGCCGGCAGTTCTTACGGTATGCGCAACGGGTACTGTTATCTTTAACCGGACAATGTCCGTAGTGTTTACCAATGATTTTCGGATACAAAAATACAACCTCTTTTTGAATTGACAATGGATTAATGAAAAATATTTTTCAAAAAAGTTTTATTGTGTTAATTTTCTATGATTTTTTCCTAATTAATTATACTTTCATTTTCAATATTGTAACGCAGGAAATTCTTTTTTACTATTTCTTTAGACGTATTCGCATAGCAATAAACGCAATGATGAGGGCAGGTGTTGTACATCCCTATGTCTTTACTTATCATGCATCCGCATATTTTTCGCTGCCCTTTATCTTTCAGATTAACCGGCTTGCTCGGAATATTATTGGCAAACAAAGTCGTTTGGTCGGGAAGTTTGCCAAATGAAAAGTAATACATTAAATTCGTGTCATTGGAAAAAATTTGCCTCATTAATTCGCCGTCAATGCAGCGGTTATGCGCAATGCCATATTGCTCCAAATCCATTTGTTCGGCACAGGTTGCCAAGGATAAATCCCAACCCTCCGATTTCCAATGTTCACGGATTTTAACCAGTCCTTCGGCCATTTCTGTTATTTGCGCAGTATTCAATTCGGCATTTTCAACATCGTTTTTTGTAAAAAAAGAAGTCTCTTTTGCCAGGTTATGCTGTACCTTCCGATATGCCTTTACATCCACAAAGCTAAACACCAACTTATTGGTATAGCCTTTTAATTGACTGCCTACATTCCGGATTTTCTTCAGCAAATCACGAGGAGTGAGCGTGGGCGTAAGAATGAGCGGGTCGAAACGCCAAATTACTTTCTCTTTCCCGATTTTGTCGGACAAAGTTTTGAATGTTTCAATCCGTTCATTCAAAGGGGGTACATTTGGTTCAAAGCTTTCTTTTTCATAATCGTTTAGCGTAAACTGAAAATAATAGTGAATCCCCCTATCATCTAATTCCCTGAGGTGCGGAATTAAAGGTTTCGGGTTTTTCGACCAAAATACCACAACCTTTGTGTTTTTGAATGAAATGTACATCGGTTGCTGGTTGAACGGATTGTACCAAACACAATAGCCGGCTTTCAATCGATTGATGAACCATTGGGCATGGAACGCAGGTATATCAGTACTTCTGCTTGCAGATATAATTATTGGGGCAAGGGCTTCGACTGTGGCGCCGCTGCCGGTGGTAATTTCGATTTTATCGTTCATTTTACAAATATAGGGATAAATTAATATTCCGTAGGAATGTGTTGCTCGGTAGAAGATAGTGTTTTCCACAATCACGACATTCCGTCAGGAATGTCTCCTTTAATCGGCAACTGGCTTGAAAAGCCGGATTTTCATAACCGCTTGCAGGGTGTTGTCCGTAGGGCATAAATCACGTATCCATTCATCCCCTACGGGGAATGCATAAAATAGCCCGAGCCGTTTCTGCAATAATCGTACTTTATGAATTTCCTCAATCCATCATCACAAACGCTGCCCAATAATATGGATTTTGGTATTTCTTGCGAACAAAGTTTTGGGCGGTTTTGAACGATAGCAGTTTGCTTTTGCCTATCATGAGATTTTGATAAAAAGTTATCATGAAATCTTTGGTTGCGCCGTCATCCACTTTCCAGAGCGACATCACTAATGTTTCGACACCGGCTAATTTAAAAGCGCGTTGAAGCCCGAATACGCCTTCGCTGTTTTGTACCTCCCCCAAACCGGTTTCGCAAGCAGAAAGAACAACTAATTTTGTTTTCGATAGATTTAATTGCGAAATCTCTTCGGCAGTTAGTACGCCGTCTTCAATGTTGGGGATTAGATTTTCGTTTGTCCAAGCGCGATCCGCACCCTTGTCAGTTACCATTACATTTAATGGATAGGTTGATTTTGCTTACAACAGACGAGAACGATATTGTCTTAGACCCGTTTTCAGGCACAGGTACAACTGCAATTTCTGCGAAACGTTTAGGGCGTCATTATGTGGGTTTTGAATTAGATGAAAAGTATGTAGAAATTTCGCGACAAAAATTAG
>JAISDH010000266.1 GCA_031264975.1 Bacteroidales bacterium | reverse complement strand
GCATAACTCAACTGTACCATTGGCGCATAAGTGATATAACTTGCCGCACTGTGGATATAGTTAATATAATCCTGCTGAAAAATACTCAATCCTTTTAATGTATGTTCTTGAGAAATAATATAACCTATTGTCTCAAACCCTGCAATACTGTCTCTATCAAAAGGAGGCCAGAACATACATTTTTGAAAGTTAATATATTCTACGTAAATAATCAATACCAAAAAGAAAACCCATACCGCATTTAGTTCTCCGAATGAAAAAGAGAAAGACTTTTTAATGGATTCCAAACTCGCCTTCCATTTCAATACCGTCAGCGTTATCAAAGCAGCAATAAAGACCAATAACCCTATTAGAATGGAGCTTTGCGTCAGCGAAATACTTGCTGCATCCAGTAAAAGCATGATAAAGGTAACAAAGAATAATCCTGCGGGGAATGACAACCCGACCTTTTCACTCAAAGTGAACTTGGTAGAAACGGCGTTGATAAATAAAAAACCGGCAATGGAAGCTAAAATAATTCCTGTATAAAGCATCATCGTAAATAAGTTTTATTGGTTAGTATTTGTTTGATTTTCCGGTTGTATATTCTCCGGTTGCTTGATTGGCAATACTGTATTAGCGACCGAATTGTTGGCAGGATATTCCAAATACTCATATCCCCAACCGTTGGCAATGGCAACATGGGTTATTTGTTTTCCGTATCGATTTGTTTCTATTTCGTTCTGCAGTACCACTTTTCTTGGATATAAAAAACGCAGCGCATTTATTTTTCCGGCAGGCTCCCCTGCAAATTGCGTCTCTTTTCCTTCCGGCATAAATATGTCATGGGTTGGAAATAAAATAACGGCGTCTTCGGGCGTATTATCCCGTAGATAATTCCAATAAGCGCAAGTGTAACCCAATTTGGCTACCCATTTCTGGTCAAGCGAAAGGGTATCATTCTGTTTAATGAGGTCATAGTTCCCTTTCATCAGCGTATTGTATGCCCAGTTATAAGATGGTTGTTTCTCTATGAGTTTAAATATCGCAAGATAAATAACCACTCCAATAATGATATTCTTGAAAATCCAAATAGCATAATCGAAAGGTTGTACCGGTCGTGGTTTTGATACGGGATTGCTTTTTCTTTTTATCTTATCGTTTTTTTTCATACTGTATTTGTATGTTGTTGAATCAATTTTTAAATCTGTATTTAAATAATGTCCAAATGGCTTCTATTCCGTCTGTCCATTTTATTTTTTTACCTTCCTCTATGGAACGGGGATAATATTCAATAGGAATTTCGTCTATTTTAATGCCTCGTTTGGCTACCTTTGCCGTTATTTCTGGGCAAAACTCAAAACCGGTGCATTGTAATGGAATGGATTTGATGAAATCTGTCCGAAAGAGTTTGTAACAGGTAGGTTCATCCGTTAAATGTTGTATGTACAATATGTTTGTAACTAAGGACACCAAACGACCGCCTATATAAAAACGATGGTAGGAATGTTTGTTTGCCTTTTTCAAAAAACGCGACCCATACACTACCTGTAAGTTTTCATTGATAAGATGTTCCAACAAAGGGTTGTAATCTTGCGGGTTATATTCCAAATCGGCGTCCTGTATAATTACATAATCTCCCGTTATTTCTTCTAAACCTTTCCGTATGGCGGCGCCTTTTCCCTGATTGGAAGACTGATTGATTAAAACAATGCGTTCCGTAGCATGTTTGGCAATATAAGCTGTTACGACGTCTTTTGTCTTGTCGGTAGAACAGTCATTAACAATCAGAATTTCTTTTTGTATATTCCGAATAAGGTTTACTTTTAAAATCTTATCCAATATAATACAAATTGTTGCGGCTTCATTGTACGCCGGAATAATTATTGACAGGGTTTGAAGGCTACTTTGATGCGACATAAATGAAAGTAATAATAAATTGTTCTCTTAAAAAATATGTATCTAATGTACGGGATAAATATTCCATTATTTATTTATCTATCAATTAAAGTGATTCTATAAAACAAACTTTTTGGTTTACAATGGTTGCAAAGATAGTAATTTATTTTATACTATAGCCTGATAATTCAAAAAAGTTTATGCTCGAATGTCATGATTTTATCAAGTATTATTGTCGGAAAAAATTAAACATTAATCTTTTGTTGTATGGTAGAGAAATATTTGAACGAAAGATTAGAGGTTCTGCTCCTGTAAAAAATGCAGGATGTTATTTTCTACCCGTTTCAAAACGGTTGTTGTATTTCCTTTCACGAACTTTTCGCCTGTGATATGTTCGTATAGTTCTATATACCTGCTGGAAATATTTTCTACAATTTCATCTGTCATTTCGGGAGGTTCCTGTCCGGGATTTCCCTGAAAACCGTTTTCCATTAACCATTCTCTAACAAATTCTTTTGACAGTTGACGTTGCGGTTCGTTGGCGTTAAATCTTTCCTGATATTTGTCGGCATAAAAGTAGCGGGAAGAATCCGGCGTGTGGATTTCATCTATTAAATAAATCTTTCCGTCTTTTTTCCCAAATTCATACTTTGTATCTACCAATATCAACCCGCGTTCTGCTGCGATTTGCGTGCCTCTTTGAAATAGACGATAAGTATATTCCTCCAAAAGCGCATAATCCTCAGGGGAAACAATCCCTTTAGAGAGAATCTCTTCTTTTGAAATATCTTCGTCATGACCTTCTTTTGCTTTTGTTGTTGGCGTGATAATCGGTTTTTCAAACTGCTGATGCTCTTTCATTCCCGCAGGAAGGGGGACGCCGCAGATATTTTGTTTTCCACTTTTGTATGTACGCCAGGAACTGCCCGTAAGATACCCCCGTATAATCATCTCTATGGCGAATGGTTCGCATTTATGTCCGATGGTAACTACCGGGTCGGGAGAGGTTATTTTCCAATTCGGGCAAATATCGGAGGTTAAATCCAAGAATTGAGAGGCTATTTGATTTAACACCTGCCCCTTGTAAGGTATGGCTCTGGGTAATACCCTGTCGAATGCCGAAATTCGATCGGTGGCAATCATCACCAGCCATTCATTGTTTATCGTGTAAACATCCCGCACCTTCCCTCTATAAAAATCCGTTTTATGGGGTAAATTGAAATTTGCTTCTAAGATAACATTTTCCATCTCTATTTGTTTTATTATTTTTTTAGAATCCAGCCTTTTATATTGTTTTGAATTTGTTTTTCTGCGTCGGTTTTTGTATAAGGACCAATGCCAATTAAATACAATTCTGAATTTTGTCCTTTGCCCAAATCGACAACATTGTTATATTCTTTCTGTTTTTCCTTCAAGAAAGTTTGCGCGTTACGCCGGCTTTGAAAACTGCCCAAAATGATATAATAGTTTTCCGTACGGGTAATTGTTTGCGGCAATACAGTTGTTGTTTCATTTTGCGAAAGCGTTGTATTTTCTTTTGTAAGACCTGTAGAATCAAGTATATTTTTTGTGTTTTCCGTATTTTCGTCTTTTGATTCCGGCGTTTTTATCTCTTCGTTTGCCGGTATTGGTTCCGTTTCTATGTTTATTTTGGGTTTACACGTAATCAAGTGTAACTGTTCGGCATAGGTTTCTACAATTTTCGGGTACATAAAGTAAACAATCCCCAACCCCAAAACGGTACAAAGCAGCAAAAACAAAACGACAAGCAAAAGCGTACGTCCCGGCTTCCGTCTTTTGCTGTTTCTATGACCAAATCCATGAATCGGCTCATTCAAAGAATCTTCTACGGTCTCTTCCGTTTCAGATTTTTCTGTGTTTTTGTTTTTATCTTCTATTATTTCTTCCGGCAATTCTTTTTTGTTCGCAGTGGCTTGTGTTTGAGTGTTTCCTTTGGGTTCTTCTATTTTCGCCTTTTCTGCATTGCCGCGTTTAGGGTCTATTGTTTCTTCCGGAGATTCCTTTTTGTTTGCAGTCTCTTGTGTTTGACTGTTTCCTTTGGGTTCTTCTATTTTAGTCTTGTCTGCATTGCCGCGTTTAGTGTCTATTTTTTCTTCCGACAATTCTTTTTTGTTCTCAGTATCTTGTGTTTGACTGTTTACTTTGGGTTCTTCTATTTTAGTCTTGTCTGCATTGCCGCGTTTAGGGTCTATTATTTCTTCCGGCGATTCTTTTTTGTTTGCAGTGTCTTGTGTTTGACTGTTTCCTTTGGGTTCTTCTATTTTAGTCTTGTCTGCATTGCCGCGTTTAGGGTCTATTGTTTCTTCCGGCGATTCTTTTTGCTTAACGGTATCTTGTGTTTCGCTGTTTTTTTCAGAAACAGGCAACTCTTTTATCTCTGTTTGTGCCTCGGTAATGGTTTCCTGTTTTTGTTTTTTATCGGGCAGGAGAGGCATTGTAAATTCTTCCAATCCAAAAGAATT
>JAISDH010000172.1 GCA_031264975.1 Bacteroidales bacterium | reverse complement strand
CTTTCCATGGTAACGACTTCCGGTTTGGCGTGGGCTACAAACTTTTCATTTGCCAGCTTCTTTAATACCGTGGAAAGGAAGGCTTGATAATAATTTATTTCTGCTTCTATCTTTTTAATTTCATCCTCAACATTAATCAGTTTGACAAGCGGAATAGCATATTCTGTGGTTCCTACCCAAAAGGAAACAGAATTATCTTCCTTCTCTTCAACGGCGTCAATTGCCTCCAGATTACACAGTTTGATAATGACAGAATCATATTTGGGTTCATGTTTTCCTCTTATTTGCAGGGTCAATGGTTCTTTGTTTGCGATATTTTTTTGCAGACGAACAGAACGGATTCCGGCAATGATTTCTTTGATTTTTTCAAAGGCGTCTATCAGGGTATTGTCCGACGATTTGGCTTGTGGAATCATTTGCAGCATAATACTTTCGCCTTCTTTTCGAGGTTCAAGCGCTTGCCATAATTCTTCGGTGATGAAGGGCATAAAAGGATGCAGGATTTTCAACAGACTGTCAAAAAAACGAAGCGTTTCCTTGTAAGTGGTTGAATCTATAGGATGTTGGTATGCCGGTTTTATTATTTCCAAATACCATGAAGAAAACTCATCCCAAAACAGTTTGTAAAGCCCCATCAAAGCCTCCGATAAACGATACCTTTTAAACAAGTCATCTACTTCGAGAAGTGTTTTGTTTAGCAGAGCGTCAAACCATTGTGTTGCTATTTTGGCTTCTTCCGGTTGATTAATTTTTTCGTCAACCGTCCACCCTTTTACCAGTCGGAAGGCATTCCATATCTTATTATTAAAATTCCTTCCCTGCTCGCAAAGACTTTCGTCAAAAGGCAAATCATTTCCGGCAGGAGACGTCAGCAACATGCCCATGCGTACGCCGTCTGCTCCGTATTTATCCATTAATGCAATGGGGTCGGGAGAATTGCCCAGAGACTTGGACATTTTGCGTCCCAATTTATCTCTTACGATTCCGGTAAAGTAAACATTCTGAAAACAGAACTCTTTTCGGTACTCATATCCCGCCATAATCATACGCGCCACCCAGAAAAAGATGATTTCAGGAGCCGTTACCAGGTCATTTGTGGGATAATAATAATTAATCTCTTCATTATTTGGGTTGTTAATCCCGTCAAATACCGAAATAGGCCACAGCCACGAAGAAAACCATGTATCAAGACAATCTTCATCTTGCTGCAAATCATCCATTGTCAACGGATAGTCAACCATTTTCAACGCCTTTTGATAAGCCTCTTCTTTTGTTTCCGCAACAACAAATCCTTCCTTCGGAAAATAATAAACAGGGATTTGATGCCCCCACCAAAGTTGACGGGAAATATTCCAATCCTTTATATTTTCCATCCAATGGCGATAAATATTTTTAATTTTGGCAGGATGAAATTTAATCGTATCATCTATAACGACTTTCAGGGCAGGTTTTGCGAGTTCCTGCATTTTCAAAAACCATTGCATGGACAATTTAGGCTCAATCGGAACATCGGTTCGTTCTGAAAAACCTACTTTATTTGTATACGGTTCAACTTTTTCAAGCAAATTTGCCGCCAACAGGTCTTTTTCGATTTGCTTACGGGCTTCAAATCTGTCCATTCCTTCATATTGCAGCGCATGAGCGTTTAACGTTCCGTTGTTATTCAGTATATCAATGGATTCCAAACGATATTTTTCTCCCAACAGATAATCGTTAATATCATGAGCCGGAGTAACTTTCAGGAAACCGGTTCCAAATTCCACATCTACATATTCATCTTCAATAATCGGAACGACGCGGTTCACAAAAGGAACAATCAGTTTTTTCCCTTTAAAAGCCTTTGTCTTCTCATCTTCAGGATGAATGCAAACAGCAACGTCCCCGAATATCGTTTCCGGACGCGTGGTTGCTATCACAGCATAACCGTTTGCGCCTTCGATTTTGTATTTTATATAATACAGTTTTCCATTCACTTCCTTATGAATAACTTCTTCATCGGAAATGGCGGTCAAGGCTTTCGGGTCCCAATTGACCATGCGAACGCCGCGATAAATCAGATTTTTTTCATACAAGTCGCAAAAAACCTTTATAACGCTCTTGCTACGAAGTTCATCCATTGTAAAACAGGTACGTTCCCAGTCGCAGGAAGCGCCCAATTTCTTGAGTTGTTCCAGAATGATACCCCCATGTTGATGCGTCCAATCCCAGGCATGTTTTAGGAACTCCTCTCTGGTAAGGTCTTTCTTTTGTATGCCTTCAGAGGCGAGTTTGGCGACCACTTTTGCCTCGGTCGCGATAGAGGCGTGGTCGGTACCCGGCACCCAGCACGCATTTTTGCCCAACATACGCGCTCGACGAATCAGAATATCCTGAATTGTATTATTCAACATGTGTCCCATGTGCAAAACGCCTGTCACATTGGGAGGCGGGATAACAATAGTATAAGGTTCTCTGCCGTCCGGCGTAGACTTGAAAAGGTTATGTTTGAGCCAATACCGATAGTTTTTCCCTTCCACTTCCACCGGATTGTATTTACTTGCTAATTCCATAAATGGTTAAAATCTCTTTTAGAAAAATAAGAGTGCAAAAGTACAATTTTTTCATCAATCAGCTTACCATAAGACAAAAATTATTTTCCTGTTCTTTTCC